>DATHSE010000109.1:0-14570 GCA_035464455.1 Anaerolineae bacterium
GCAGGCCCGCGATCAGCTCCCGTTCGCGCTCGGGGTCGCTGCAGGTCTCGGCGGTGGCCTCGATCGCGGAGAACGTGATGAAGAGGCCATCGGTCACGTAGGTCGCACCGTACTCGCCGCACGGGCCCTCGCCACTGGCCACGCCGTCCCGCAGCATCAGTGTCACCGTGCCACCCGGGTCGGCCGGCCGGACACCCGCTCGCAAGAGCCAGGTGGTGCCCTCCAGCGGCCGCTGGCTGACGAAGCCCAGGCGCTCGCCCGTGTCAGACGAGGTCAGGACGAGCTGTTCGGGAGGCAGCGAGAGTGTCAGCGATGTGGCTCGCAGCACGGCCATCATCGCCTCTTCCTGGGCAGCCAGCTCCGGCGTACAAGGTGCGTCGGTGCGTTCCAGGTCGGTGAAGCGGAGCACGTCAGCGCGGCGACGGAACTCGGCCACCACTCCGTTGCAGCCGGTAGAGCCGGTCGCCGGGCCGACGGACGTACGCCTCGCGGGGTCGTCGCGCCGCGGCTGGAACGACAGGATGGCAGGCTGCTCAGCGGACGCCGGTATCGTCCGCCCTTCGGTGGTGTAACTGGTGAGGCGCCAGTCAGCCTGGTCGAGGGTGCCGATATCGTCGAGCCCGAAGCGCAGCAGTTCGACCCCGGCCGCGCTTTGCAGCACGAGCTTGTCCCCCATCGGCTCGGTCCCGGGGACGACCTCGAAGCTGGCAGCCCTGCGCAGCCCGCCATACATGGCTCGCTGCACCAGCCTGGTCTGCCCGGCGCAGTCGTTCTGCTGCTGAGGCCGCAGCCTGAACGCCACCGCCGTCCCCACGCTGCCGTAGCCGCCATCGATGGTCGTGCAGCCGCCCGACCCTCTCACCGATGCGGGCCCTAGCCTCATCCAGGCAGCGACCCCTGGACCGGGTACGCGCTCGCTACCCCGGTGGTGATAGCCCTCCAGTCGCCAGGGCGTGCCCTGCAGCGGTGATCGGCCAGCCGGCTGCAGCGCCAGCGGCCCGTCTGGCGGGCTGCCAGTCGATGTGGCGGAGGCCATCGCGGGAGACAGGCTGAGCAAGGCGGCGATGGTGAGCGGGGCGAGCAGCCGGCAGCAGCGCATCATGCGCGCAGTATCGGCCTCCCTGCGCCGAGGTGCCCCGCGGCGACCTTCGTGACCGCTGTACCACCGCTGCGTGTCACAGGGCACCTGTGGATCGACCCCGCAGCGAGTAGCATCATGAGCAGAAAGCACACCTGCGTCTGCTCGACGCCCCACTGGAGGTTCCTTCATGCCAACCCCTCGTGTCGCCACGTCCGTCGGCGAGCTCGTTTCCTACCTCGACGGCATCTGCCACGTCGAGGGAGAGCGCCTGGTGATCGACGACGTCGCGACGTTCCGCGCCAGCGGCATCAAGGATGTCGCCTGGAGCGCCACCTTCAGCCAGGACGAGGGTGTCGTCGAGGCTGCTCGCTGGATCGTGTGGGAGGCGTCCCAGGAACTCGGCTGCCCGTCGGCCAGCATCCACGAGCTGTACATGGCGCGTTCGCGCGACGAGTACAGCGGCTGGACCGAGCCGGCCATCAACCTGCGCACACAGGTCTTCGACATGGCCGCTGCCGGCTGCCGCGCGGCCATGGAGCTGGGCGCCGGCTCGCCCATCTGGGAGCTCGCCCGGTCCGAGCAGGCATACACCTACCAGCGACCTGGTGAGTACATCACCAGTGTTCTCGCCGGCGCGATCCACGCTGGCTGGGATGGGCCCATCTTCATCCAGGGCGACCACTACCAGTGGAACGCCAAGAACTACGCTGCCGACCCGGAGAAGGTCACCGGCGCCCTCCACCAGGCCACGCTGGACGCCATGTCCGTCGGCTACGGCAACATCGACATCGACTCTTCCACCCTGGTCGACCTCTCCTTCGAAACGCTCGATGAGCAGCAGCGGGTGAACTACACCCGGGCAGCCGAGCTGGCGGCGCTCATCCGCGAGAACGAGGAGCTGGTCATCTCCATCGGTGGTGAGATCGGCGAGGTCGGCAAGAGCAACTCCACGCCCGACGAGCTGCGCGCCTACCTCGATGGGTTCAACCGCGAGTTCAGGGCGCGCGCCGGCGAGGATGCCATCGGGCTGTCCAAGGTCAGCGTCCAGACGGGTACCTCCCACGGTGGCGTGCCCACCGCGGATGGCAAGGTCGCCGAGGTGAAGCTCGACTTCGAGGTCCTGCGCGAGCTCGGCATCGTGGCCCGCGAGTACGGCCTCGCCGGCGCGGTCCAGCACGGCGCCTCGACGCTGCCGGACGAGCTGTTCCATCGGTTCCCCGAGGTCGAGACGGCGGAGATCCACCTGGCCACCGGCTTCCAGAACGCGCTCTACGAGCATCCTGCCTTCCCGGCCGAGCTCTACGCCAAGGTCGAGCAGTACTGCTTCGACAACCTGTCGGCCGAGCGCTCGGAAGGTCAGACGGACGCCCAGTTCGTCTACAAGACACGCAAGCAGGCGCTCGGCGAGATCAAGCGCGAGCTGTGGGACCTGGCGACGAAGGACGAGATCATCGCCACCCAGCAGGCCAAGATGAAGTACCTGTTCGAGCAGCTCGGCATCACCGGCAACAGGGCCACCGTCGAGAAGTACATCAGCGCACCCGAGCGGCACAAGCCACTCCCGGCCAGCCTCAAGGCGTGATCGAGGAGTAGCCGGTACCATTCGCCACAACGCACGCCCACGCGGCGTGACGTCGAGCAGCATCATCGCCGGGGCTCCTCGTGGGCCCCGGCGATGGTCGTGTCAGGGCTTCGTGAGCCGGCAGGCTGGTGGCGAGGCAATCCCGACCAGATAGGTAAGATATGGACATGCTCAACGACACCACCATCACCGAGGCCCTTCGGCAGGTCCAGGATCCGGAGCTGCACCGCGACATCGTGAGCCTGGACATGGTCAAGGAGATCCACGTCGACGGCACGTCCGTGGCGTTGAAGGTCGACCTGACCACGCCGGCGTGTCCGCTCAAGGACCAGATCGGTGCCGACATCGAAGCCCACCTCAAGACGCTCGGCGCCACCGCGGTAGAGGTGACCTGGGGCGCCTCCGTGCGACAGGCGACACCAGGTCGCCAGCAGGAGAACCTGGTCCCCGGGGTCAAGAACATCATCGCCGTTGCCTCGGGCAAGGGTGGCGTGGGCAAGAGCAGCGTGGCGGTCAACCTGGCCGCCTCACTGGCGCTCGAAGGCGCCAGCGTGGGCTTGCTGGATGCGGACATCACCGGGCCCAACATCCCCCAGATGATGGGCGTCGAGGGCCAGCCAGCGGCGACGCCGGCCGGCAAGATCCAGCCACTCGAACGCTACGGTGTCAAGGTCATCTCCATCCAGTTCTTCGTGCCCCAGGGTCAGCCCATCGTCTGGCGTGGTCCGCTCGTCGGCGGTGCCATCCAGCAGTTCCTGCGAGACGTGGACTGGGGCGAGCTGGACTACCTGGTGGTGGACATGCCACCGGGCACGTCCGACGCGCAGCTGACGCTGGCCCAGTCGGTGCCGGTGACCGGGTCGGTGCTGGTGACGACACCGCAGGATGTGGCGCTCTCGGATGTCGAGAAGGCACTCAACATGTTCCGGCGGATGTCCGTCCCCATCCTCGGCATCGTCGAGAACATGAGCGCCTTCGTCTGCCCGCACTGCGGCGAGGCCAGCGAGATCTTCGGCCGGGGAGGCGCCGAGCGCTTCGCCAAGACCCATGACCTGCACTACTTCGGTGGCATCCCGCTGGACGTGAAGGTGCGCCAGGGTGGCGATGCCGGCGTGCCGGCGGTGGTCCAGCGCGAGCCGGGCCCAGCAGCCAAGATCATGCGGCAGGTCGCGCGGGCGGTGGCCGGGCGCGTGAGCATGCAGGCAGTCAGCGAGGCACCCGTCCTCACCATCACCTGACAAGGTTGCCCATCGCTCGGGCATCGTCGCAGGCTCAGCCGGGGGTCGGGGCGCATCAGCCGGCCAATCGTCTCCACAGCTCCGTGATGGCGGCGTTGGCCGACCGGCGCCGGCCTGCGTCGCCGCTGCGGAAGGCGCTACGCGTGACCTCGGAGATCGCACCCTCGATGTCGAGGCCGATGGCGACGCTCATGTCATCGCCCTCAGCGCGCGCGACGCAGGCGAGGCCGACCTGGGTCTGCGCCCGACGACGAACATCCGCGGCCAGCTCGGCCGCATCCGCCTCGGTCGCAGCCTCCAGCTCTGCGTGTGCCAGGAATGGAGCAGCCCCCAGCAGCGACGTCAGGTAACCGCCCGTCCCGACCTCGGCCGTGGCCAGGCGCCGACCGCGCAAGCGGGCGGCGAGAACGGCCTGCCAATCGTCATCGCCGCGCCCGAAGACATAGGCATCGAGGCGTGGGCTGAGGGCGACGATGGCCTCCTCCACGAGTGACGCAGCGTTGCGATCGCCCTCGGCGACGGCGCTGACCCTGAGGTCGACGAAGTCCGCCCGCGCATAGGTCGCCAGGCGAGGGTTGGCAGCCTCCAGGAGCTCCTTGCCGACCACGTCCACGAGCGCCGACTCGCCGATGCCGGTGAGATGCAGCGTCACCGCCGCACGATCGAGGCCGAGTCCGCGCGCCTGCAGGCGTCCAAGCGCATGGTCCTGCCACATGGGACGCAGTTCACGCGGGGGGCCCGGCAGCGCGACGATCACGCGGCCGTCCCGTTCGACCCACCAACCCGGCGCCGTGCCGTTGGGATTGGGCATGGCCGTCGCACTCGGGATGAGCCACGCCTGCTTGAGGTTGACGTCGGAGAAGGGCAGGCCACGCCTGGCCCAGAGCTCGCGCAGCCATGCCTCGAGTGCAGGATCGACGGCCAGCTCCTCTCCCAGTGCGTCGGCGATCGATTCGCGCGTCAGGTCGTCTGGCGTCGGGCCCAGACCGCCGCTGGTGACCACCAGGTCCACTCTTGCCAGGGCGGCTCGCAGGGCTTCGGCCAGGACCTCCCGCTCGTCGGGCAACTGTGTCAGGCGCATGACCTCGACGCCCAGGGCTGTCAGCTCGCCGGCGATGTCGCCGCTGTTGGTGTCGCGCGTCTCGCCGGCCAGCAGCTCGCTGCCGACAGCCAGCACCTCGGCGCTGGCGATGGGCTCGAGACTCTGCTCCTTCGGCATATCGGCCGAGTCTAGCGCTACCGCGGGGCTCAGCCTCGAGGCGGTGGTTGACGGAGCGGCCCGCTCTGTGTTATCACTCTAACGCTGAGAGTGCTAACCACCGCACGGGGGCAGGCTGCTCCTGCACAGGGGGTCACTGGACCAACGCGAACCGGCAGCGCCAGGGTGAACACACGTGGCGACCCGGCGCCGATATCCAATCATAGGGAGGCAAGATGGCCAAGCTCATCTCGTACAACGAACAGGCTCGCACGAGTCTGAAGGCCGGCATCGACGCGCTGGCGGATGCCGTCAGCACGACGCTCGGGCCGAAGGGCCGCAACGTCGCGTTGGACAAGAAGTACGGAGCACCCACTGTCACGCATGACGGCGTCACGGTGGCTCGCGACATCGAGCTGGACGACCCATTCGAGAACATGGGTGCCCAGCTGCTGAAGGAGGCCGCTACCAAGACCGAGGACGTGGCCGGTGACGGCACCACCACCGCTACGGTGTTGGCCCAGGCCATCGTCACCGAGGGCCTCAAGAACGTGGCCGCCGGCGCCAATCCCATGCAGATGAAGATCGGCATCGACGCGGCGGAGAAGGCCCTCTCGGAGGCGATCCGCAAGGCGGCGGTCCCGGTCGCCGGGCACGAGGAGATCGCCCAGGTGGCCGCCATCAGCGCTGCCGACCAGGAGATCGGCGACCTCATCGCTGATGTCTTCGACAAGACCGGCAAGGACGGCGTCATCACGGTCGAGGAAAGCCGCACCATGGCCTTCGAGACCGAGTTCGTCGAGGGCATGCAGTTCGACCGTGGCTACATCAGCCCCTACTTCGTGACGGATACCCACCGCATGGAAGCCGTGCTCGATGATCCGCACATCCTGATCACGGACAAGAAGATCAGCGCCATCGCCGACATCGTCCCTGCGCTCGAGAAGGTCATCGCCACGGGCAAGAAGGACCTGCTCATCGTCGCCGAGGATGTCGACGGCGAGGCCCTCGCCACGCTGGTCGTCAACAAGCTTCGCGGCGTCGTCAACGTGCTCGCCGTCAAGGCCCCCGGCTTCGGCGACCGGCGCAAGGAGATGCTGCGTGACATCGCCACCGTGACCGGTGGCAGCGTCATCAGCGAGGAGGTCGGCCGCAAGCTCGATTCCGTCGAGCTCGGCGATCTCGGCGTCTGCCGGCGTGCGGTCGCCAACAAGGACAACACCACCATCGTCGAAGGCAAGGGTGACCCGGCTGCCATCGCGGGTCGCATGGCCCAGATCAAGGCGCAGATCGAGGAGACCACCTCCGACTACGATCGCGAGAAGCTCCAGGAGCGCCTCGCCAAGATGGCTGGCGGTGTCGCCATCATCAAGGTCGGCGCCGGCACCGAGGTCGAGCTCAAGGAGAAGAAGCACCGCGTCGAGGATGCGCTCTCGGCCACGCGCTCCGCGCTCGAGGAAGGCCTCGTCCCGGGTGGCGGCGTGGCGCTGCTCAACGCCCAGAAGGCGCTCGACAGCATCAAGCTCGAGGGCGACGCTGCGACCGGCGTCAACATCGTCCGGCATGCGCTGGAGACGCCGCTCATGAAGCTGGCTGCCAACGCCGGCCTGCACGGATCGGTCGTGCTCGAGAACGTGCGCCGCGCACAAGCGGAGCAGAAGTCGGATCGCATCGGCTTCAACGTGCTGACCGGCGAGTATGTCGACATGGTCGCCGCCGGCATCGTCGACCCTGCCAAGGTGACTCGCTCGGCGGTTGAGAATGCCGCCTCCATCGCCGCCATGGTCCTCACCACCGAGGCCATGATCACCGACAAGCCCGAGCCCGAGTCCGCCGCTGGGATGCCGCCCGGTGGCATGGACGGCATGGGCGGTATGGGCGGCTTCTAGCAGCAGACCGCGGAGCGTCAGCTCCCAGCACATCCGCAGGAGGCCCGGCCGAAAGGTCGGGCCTCCCGTTTCGTGGCTCGCAGAGCGGTCACGCGCGACGTGCTCGGGTATGCTGGAGATGCATTCCGCGGCTATCCGCGACCGCTGGGACGAGAGACGAGGCTGACCCTGACCGCCGCACCTGAGCCACAGGACGCTGCCCGAGGCGATACCGACGAGGTAGCGCCGGAGTCCGCTGCGCTGCCGCCATCTGGGCCTGGGCCCAGGTCTGGTCCCGGCACAGCCCGCCCGCGTCGGCCCGGCACCGACCCCTCGCGTGGGCCCGCTGCCGATGGGGAGTCCCCCAGGCCGGGTGTCGGTGAGGCCATCGGCGGAGCTCGTGCCGCCTTCATGCGCATGATCGAAGCGCACGTTGCACTGCTGCGGGCGGAGCTGGCCATCACCGGCCGCGAGCTCGGGATCATCGTCGGACTGGCGCTCGGTGCCTTCGTCATCACCGTCCTGGTGGCCATCCTGCTGTATGTCGGCAGCTTCCTCTTCCTCGGCGACTGGCTCTTCGGCTCCATGGGCTGGGGCATCATCCACGGCACCCTGATGGGTGCCGTCTTCATCGGCTTCGTCGCAGTCAACCTCGCCGGCGGTGACCCTCGTGCCTACGGCTGGGGCGCGCTCGTCGGTCTTGTCACGGTCGTGGCGCTGGCGTTGCTGCTGCTGTCCAACGTCGGCAACGAGGCCGGCGAGTGGGGTTCCCGGGTGCTCCGCGACGAGCTGCTCTCCGAGGGTGACCTGCCCTTCGGGAGCGAATGGCTGACGACGCTCGTCGGTCTGGCTGTCGGCGCCGCGATCCTCGGCGTGGTGGCCCTCATCGGCGGCTGGCGGGGAGGCAGGCGCGGAGGGGCGCTGGTCGGGATCATCGTCGTTGGAGCCGTGGTTGGAGGACTCGTCGGCGCCATCTACGCCTCGACCCGCTACGACGCGCCGGATGGCGTCCTGGGCCTGGCCATCATGATCGGGCTCATCACCTGGATCGTCACCGGCCTGCTGCTGGCCAACCATCGCGGCTTCGACCCCGAAGCTCGCTATGCCAACCTCGTGCCCCGTGAGTCGATCGCCTCGTTCGGCCGGACGAAGGACTTCCTGATGGAGCAGCTGGCACGCCAGAAGGGGAGGTTCCTGGGCCGATGAGCGAGCACGTGGGTCCCCACACCCCCGATACCGACGACGGGTTCGAGCGCCTGCTGGAGAAGCACTCGGCACCGACCCCCGAGGTCGCCGAGGCGATGGCAGCGCTGGATGCGGCACGCTCCGGGGTGGCCGATGCGCTGGACGACCTGACTCGCGCGACCCAGTCCGCCCTGGACGTACCGGCCAAGATCAGGCGCAACCCCGTGAAGACCGCGGCGCTCGTCGGTGGCACGGGCTTCCTGCTGGCGGGCGGCCCACGCCGCGTGGTGCGAGCGGTCGGCCGGCGCATCCTCCCGCAGCCGCGGCCGGACCCGTACGCCGGTATCCTGCCCGATGAGATCGAAAAGGTGCTCAAGGACTCGGGCGTGGCCAAGGACCCCGAGGTCAGGCGCGCGCTCAACCGGGATTTCGCCGACTACCTCAAGCAGAAGGGCAAGTACCGTCCCGAGCCCTCGGCGGCCGCTTCCTTCTGGCGCACCTTCGACAAGGTCGCCGGGCCGCTGGGCACGGCCGGAGCGCGCACTTTGGTGCAGCGCCTCATGGAGGCCGAGCAGGATCGTGCCAGCCTTCGCGCCCAGACAAGGGTGCGCGCCGTCGAACGGGACAAGGCCGAGAAGCAGGCGGACCGATAGCACAGCAGCACTGGTGCGGAAGGGGGGATTCGAACCCCCACGCCCTCGCGGGCACTGGCTCCTAAGGCCAGCGTGTCTGCCGTTCCACCACTTCCGCTCCGTTCGAGTGTACGGCGCCGTCCTTCGGTCCGTGGCCGAGCGCATCCGCCAAAGCCTCCGAACGTGTACCGCGGCACCTCCCTATACTCGTGCGGCACTTCCCACCCATCCAAGACAAGGATCCTGTGAACACCGACATCCGCGAAGGCGACCGCAGCACCGTCGTGCTCGAGGTCCAGATCACCGACAAGGAACTCCAGAACGCCATCAACGAGGGCGTACGGCATCTCGCGCGTCGCACGCGCATCCCCGGCTTCCGACCGGGCAAGGCGCCGCGCTCGATGATCGAGCGCGCGCTGGGTATCGACCGTTCCGACCCTGAGGCCCCCGATCCGGTCTACGACGAAGCGCGCGAGCACCTCTACCAGCGCACCGTGGTCAAGGCCGTGGCCGATTCGGGCAAGGACGTGCTGGAGCTGCCACGTGAGCCGGAGTGGACCCAGTTCGAGGAGGGCGTGGGGGCGGCCTACGAGGTGACGCTGCCGGTGCGGCCCGAGGTGCAGCTCGGGGACTACACCGAGTACCCCTTCACGCCGGAGGTCTCCGACGTCGACGACGAGCAGGTGGAGCAGGTCATCCAGCAGCTTCGCGAGCAGCAGGCATCGCTGGTACCGGTGGAGGGTCGCAGCGCCCAGGTGGATGACTACGTGGTCATCAGCTTCGAGGGCCGCCTCGATGGCGAGCCTGTCGAAGGTGCCAAGTCCGAACGCTTCCCGCTGATCATCGGCAAGGAACGCATGATCCCCGGCTTCGAGACCAACCTCCTGGGGATGGAGGAGGATGAGGAGCGGACGTTCAGCGTCACGTTCCCCGAGGACTATGCCGAAGAGCCACTGCAGGGCAAGGAGGTCGAGTTCACGGCCCGGCTGCTGGAGCTGCGCGAACGCCGGCTGCCGGACGTCGATGACGACTTCGCCGGCTTGATCGGCCCCTACGATGGCATGGCGGCCCTGCGCGAGGATCTCCGCAAGCGCATGGAGGTGAGCGCGCTCGACCGCGCGCGCCACGGCTTCATCGACCGCATCATCGACTACGCCACTGCCAATGCCACCGTGGCGCTGCCTGATGTCCTCGTCGAACGCGAGGTGGGCGTGATGATCGACGAGCTTCGGGTGCGGGTGGCCGAGCAGGGGATCGCCTACGAGGATTACCTGCGCGTGACCGAGAAGGACGAGGCCGCGATGCGCGAGGAATATCGCGAGGGTGCCGAGAAGCGCGTCAAGGTCCTGCTGGTCCTGGGCGCCATCGCCGACAAGGAAGAGGTCACCGTGTCGGACGAGGAGGTCCAGGCCGAGATCGACGGCGTCAACGCCGACCCCAACGCGGGCGATCCGATCAAGACGTACCTCGCGTCCGACCGCGGCCGCAGCTACATCCGCTCGCAGCTGCGTCGCTCGCAGGTGATCGAGCTGCTCGCCGACCGCTGGATCGAGGCCCACCCCGAGTTCGAGCGGGTGCAGCACCAGCATGGCCACCGTCACGACGAAGACGAGGCTCCGGCCGACGCCGTCGCCGAGGCGGTCGAGGAGCTGACCCACGCCGGTGTCGGCGTGGAAGGGGAGGACGAGGCATGAGCCAGCGAGCACGGGTCCCCCGCGTGTCGCAGGCCGTGGAGGCTGCCCGACAGACCACGGGCATGCTGGTCCCGATGGTGATCGAGTCCTCCAGCCGCGGCGAGCGCGCGTACGACATCTACAGCCGGCTGCTGAAGGACCGCATCATCTTCCTCGGCGATGCCATCGAGGACCACGTGGCCAACCTGATCATCGCGCAGCTGCTCTTCCTCGAGGCCGAGGATCCGGAGCGCGACATCAGCCTCTACATCAACTCGCCCGGTGGGGTGGTCACGTCTGGCCTGGCCATCTACGACACCATGCAGTACCTGCGGGCCCCGGTGAGCACCATCTGCATCGGCATGGCGGCGTCGATGGCCTCGGTGCTGCTGGCAGCCGGCGCCAAGGGCAAGCGCTACGCGCTGCCCAACAGCCGCATCATGATCCACCAGGGCTCGGGCGGCTTCCGGGGCTCCACGCCGGATGTGCTCATCCAGGTGCGGGAGCTGGAAGACCTCAACAAGCGGCTGCACGAGATCCTCGCTCGTCACACCGGCCAGACGCCCAAGAAGGTGGCGCGGGACACCGAGCGCGACTACTTCATGGCACCCGATCAGGCCCAGGAGTACGGCATCATCGACGAGGTCTACGCTGAACGCTCGGAGTCGCTCATCAGCGAGTCCAGGAGCAAGTCGACCAGGAGCTAGCTTCGGCTAGCCGACAAGGAGAGCGCATCCGTGGCCAGCAGCTCCGGCAAGGGCACCAAGGTTCCGTACCGCTGCAGCTTCTGTGGCAAGAGCCAGGAACAGGTCCGCAAGCTCATCGCAGGACAGGGCGTCTACATCTGCGATGAGTGCATCACGCTGTGCCAGGAGATCATCGAAGAGGAGATGCTCGACTCGCCCAAGGCGGCCAACAAGCCCAAGGCGGCCAAGCTCCCCAACCCACGCCAGATCAAGGATGCGCTCGACGCCTACGTCATCAGCCAGGAGCGGGCAAAGCGCGTGCTCTCGGTGGCGGTCTACAACCACTACAAGCGCATCAACGCCGCCGAGGGCCTGCTCGACGAGGTCGAGCTGCAGAAGTCGAACGTGCTGCTGGTGGGACCCACCGGGTCGGGCAAGACGCTGCTGGCGCAGACGCTCGCCCGCGTGCTGGAGGTGCCCTTCTGCATCGCCGATGCCACCTCGCTGACCGAGGCCGGCTACGTGGGCGAGGATGTCGAGAACATCCTGCTGCGCCTCATCCAGGCGGCCGATTTCGACGTCGAGCGCGCCCAGCGCGGCATCGTCTACATCGACGAGATCGACAAGATCGCGCGCAAGGCTGACAACCCCTCCATCACCCGCGACGTCAGCGGCGAGGGCGTGCAGCAGGGCCTGCTCAAGATCCTCGAGGGCACGCTCGCCAACGTGCCGCCGCAGGGAGGTCGCAAGCATCCGCACCAGGACTTCATCCAGATCGACACCACCAACGTGCTCTTCATCCTTGGCGGCGCCTTCGAAGGCCTCGAGCGGATCGTGGAGGAACGCGTCGGGCGCAAGTCGATGGGCTTCGGCTCGCAGTCGCAGGTCGACCGCGTGGAGCGCGCACGCGTGCTCGAGCAGCTGATGCCGGAAGACCTGTTGAAGTTCGGGCTCATCCCGGAGTTCGTGGGGCGCTTGCCCGTCACGGTGACGCTCTCGGCGCTCACACAGGAAGACCTGATGCGCGTGCTGACGGAACCCAGGAATGCCGTCACCCGCCAGTTCGAGCGGTTCCTGGAGCTGGACAAGGTGGAGCTGATCTTCACCGATGGCGCCATCGAGGCCGCCGCCGAGCAGGCGCTGGCGCGCAAGACCGGCGCACGCGCGCTGCGCTCCATCGTCGAGGAGTCACTGCTCGATGTCATGTATGACATCCCCGAGCGCACCGACGTGCGCAAGTGCATCA
The DNA here is from genome assembly GCA_035464455.1 of Anaerolineae bacterium. Classification (GTDB taxonomy): domain Bacteria; phylum Chloroflexota; class Limnocylindria; order Limnocylindrales; family CSP1-4; genus JAFMJV01. The sequence continues at coordinate 12,390 of DATHSE010000109.1, forward strand.
TCACCGAGGAGGTCATCCGTGAGGGCCGCGCGCCGCTGCTGCTGACCAAGGCGCACCTTGACCGAGGCGTCGACGAGACCAACTTCGAGGAGCTCCTCGAGCAGGGCGCCTGATCGCCTTATCGCGGGTCGGGCGGATCCGACGGGGAGCCGACGGAGTGGGCTCGGATGAACGACCGCACCTCTGACCATGCGCTGGCCGAGGCTTGCCCGAAGTCACCCTGCCGGCGGTCGAAGAACGAGTGCGGCGCACCGTCATAGACCCGGATCTCGTGCTCCGCGGGCGCGTGCGAGAGGGCCCGGCGGAAGGCCTCGATATCGTCGGCGGGGATCTTGGCATCCGCTCCGCCGAAGACGCCCAGCAGGGGGCTCTGTAGCCGGGCCGCGAGGTCAGCCGGGGCGGGCGTGTCGTTGAGGAACGGGCCCACGGGCCAGCCGTAGAAGCCGATGACGCCGGCCATCGACAGCTCGGGCAGCGTGCCCAGCAGGAACGAGACGCGGCCGCCGAAGCAGAAGCCGATAGAGAAGAGGGCCCGCACCCGGCGGTGGATGCGCAGGTGCGCCGCTGCAGCGGCGACGTCGGCCTGCAGTCCGGCCCAGGTGGTGAGTCGAGCATGCTGGCGGTGATCGAACGAGTCGTCGCGTGGGGGCGCCCCGGCCGTGCGACCGTAGTAGTCGATGGCCAACGCGTCCACGCCCACCTCGGCGAAGCGGAGCGCCAGCTCCTGGTAGAAATCGCTCAGGCCCCCATAGTCGGGAAGCACGATGACGCCGGCGCCAGCGGGGTTCCGAGCGTCGGCCTCGAAGGCGGAGCAGCGCTGCCCGTCGCTGGCGATCAGGCCGATGCCGCGACCGCTGGCGAGCCCACTGGGGGCCGCCTCGATGGGTGGCTTGCTGTCAGGAGCGGAGCACATCGGCAGGGACCTCCTCGACCACCAGCCACGATACCAGCGTGCGCTAGACTCGACCGTCACGGTCGTCACAGCCGTGGGACTCGATCGCAGCAGGCATTGGGACCTCGTCCGCTTCGTCGCGGGCGAGGTCAGCCGTGTCACCAGGAGGAGAAGCGCGAGCATGAGCGAGGCGTCGGCACAGGGGCCCAACGAGGGTCGCGCCCCCCGGGCTGCGTCGGTACCGATGGCCAAGGCGTACCAGCCGGCCGAGGTCGAGCCGGCCGTCTATCAGCGCTGGCTCGATGCCGACGTCTTCGCACCCGATGGCGCAGGCTCCCGCGCCCGCGCCACGGCCGAGCCGTTCGTGATCATCATGCCGCCGCCGAACGTCACCGGTGCGCTGCATCTCGGCCACGCGGCCCGTTCCGCGACCGAGGACCTGATGGTCCGTCGAGCGCGCATGCAGCATCGGCCGGCCTTGTGGCTGCCGGGCGTGGACCATGCCTCCATCGCCGCCCAATGGGTGCTGCGACGAGTGCTCGCCGATGAGGGCACCACCCCCGAGGAGCTCGGTCGCGACAAGTATCTCGAGCGCATGTGGCGCTTCATGCACGAGACGCGCCCGGTGATCATGGCCCAGCAGCGGCGCCTCGGCAGCTCGGCCGACTGGAGCCGCGAGCGTTTCACCATGGACGACCGCTCCGCCCGGGCGGTGCGCGTCGCCTTCAAGCGGCTGTACGAGGATGGCCTTGCCTACCGCGGCCAGAAGCTCGTCAACTGGTGCCCAGGCTGCGGCACCAGCGTCTCGGACCTCGAGGTCATCGGCACGCCCGAGCAGGGGAAGCTGTGGTCCATCCGCTACCACCTGCTGCCGCAAGGGGCGGCGCCGGGCAGCGAGCCCAGCCCGGACGAGACCATCACCGTGGCGACCACGCGACCAGAGACCATCCTGGGCGACACCGCCGTGGCCGTGCACCCCGATGACGACCGCTACCGCGAGCTGGTAGGCCTCATGGTGCGCATCCCCTTTGTGGAGCGAGACGTGCCGATCGTGGCCGATGACTTCGTCGAGCGCGACTTCGGGACGGGCGCGGTGAAGGTCACGCCCGCTCATGACCACACCGACTTCGCGACCGGTGAGCGGCACAGCCTGCCTCGCATCGACATCATGACCGACGCCGCCAGCATGAATGCGAATGCCGGTCCGTACGCCGGCCTGAGCCGCGAGGAGTGCCGCCTGCGGATCCTCGAGGATCTGGCTGCCGCCGGCGACCTGGTCGAGGTGAAGG
>DATHSE010000110.1:0-2522 GCA_035464455.1 Anaerolineae bacterium
GTCGCTGGTCCTTGGGACTGGGGCGCCGAATTCCCGGCCAGCGAGCTGGGGGCCATCATCGATGATGCGCTCTCATTGGCGCCGGGCGTGGTCCTCTTTCCGTTCGAGGGTCTCGACCAGCCACGGCGAGCGATCGTAGCCGAGGCTCTTCGCTCGCGCGGCTTGTGAGGATCGTCTGCCAGGCTAGTCAGCATGGAGAGGTCGACGCCTGCGTAACGTCGTGGATCATCCGCGGCGAAGCGGAAGGTGCCACATACGGAGGACGCCGACCATGTCCCAGCATACGACCACGTACGTCGGCCTCGACGTCAGCAAGGCCAGCATCAGCGTGGCCCTGCTGCGGCCCGATGGCCGGCTCGACGAGGAGTCCATCCCCAACACGCCCGAGGCGCTGCGACGGCTCGTCCGCCGCTGGCCCGAACCCACGACGGTGCGCGCCTGCTATGAGGCCGGACCCACCGGCTATGACCTCCATCGCCAGCTCACCGCCCTCGGTATCGAGACGACGGTCATCGCGCCCTCGCTGACCCCGCGGCGACCGGGTGACCGCATCAAGACCGACCGGCGCGATGCCCGCAAGCTCGCCGGGCTGTTCCGCGCCGACGAGCTCACCGCGGTGCGGGTGCCGACGCCGACCGAGGAGGCCGTGCGCGACCTGCTGCGCGCCCGTCAGGACGAACGGGAGGACATCCTCCGAGCCCGTCACCGGCTCTCGAAGTTCCTGCTCCGCCACGGCCGGGTCTACACCGACGGCAGTGCCTGGACCGGGCGGCACACGGCCTGGCTGACCCGACAGCACTTCGAGGAGCCGGCCGCACAGCGGACCCTCGAGCACTACCGCGCCGAGCTGGACATGCGCCTGGCCGCACTGAAGCTGCTCGATGCCGAGCTGCTCGCCATCGCCCATCACCCGCCCTTCGCCCCGACGGTGGCCCGCCTCTGCACCCTGCGCGGCATCGCCGAGCTGTCGGCCCTGACCATCGCGGTCGAGGTGGGGGACTTCACCCGCTTCGGCAGCGCCTCCGCCTTCATGGCCTTCGTCGGCCTCGTGCCCAGCGAGCGCTCCTCGGGCGAGCGACGCAGCCAGGGTCCCATCACCAAGGCCGGCAATGCGCATGTGCGACGGGTGCTCGTGGAGGCCGCCTGGCATGCTCGTCGGCGACCCAACGTGGGCCCGGCCCTCGCCAAGCGGCTCGCCGGGCAGCCGCCCGAGGTGCTGGCCATCGCCACCACGGCCCAGCGGCGGCTCCACGACCGCTACTGGCGACTGGTCGAACGACGCAAGCCCTCGAACGTCGCGGTCGTGGCCGTGGCTCGTGAGCTCTCCGGTTTCTGCTGGGCCCTCGGTCGAGCGGCCTAGATCATCGACGGGACGGACGTGACCGACCGGGAGGACCCTCGTTACACCTATGCGGCCGACGCTTGCGTCCGGACCCGCGCTCCTAGTGCGAGGCACCCTCTGGCGCACCACTGCCATGCGGTCCCGACCCGCGGATATCAGAGTGGCCGAACGCCGTTGCCACCTGTCCGTCCCGCCGTCCAGTCACGACCACCTGCCACCGGGCCACCATGCCCGACCCTTGACCAAACCTCTCCATATCAGGTGTAGTTCCCGGGGTTAGTGAGACATCGGGTCACCGAGGTGGCTAGCGTGGCTGCATGGCCCGCACGCAACACGACCACCCGTCTGACCCGCACCGTCGTCACCTCCGGCATACCTACCAGGAGGGACCCGGCTTCCTCTTCCTGGCCACGCGAGGAGGACGGCCACCGAGAGCACCCACCCGGGAGGACCTCGCGGGGCTGCGGTTCCGGATCCGCTGCGTCCGTGTCGCTCTCGAGGAGGGCATCGGGCCAGCCCTCGCCCTGGGTGTCAGCCGGGCCAGCCTCCATCGCTGGCGGCAGCGCTACGAGGCCGGTGGCATCGAGGCCCTGCGTCAGCGGCCACGGGGTCCGGCAAGGGCATGCCTGCCCGCCTGGGTCGAGCGGGCCGTCATCGTCGTGCGCCTGCTGACGTACTGGAACAGCAAGCGCCTTGCCGCGGAGTTCACCCGCCGGGACATCTACCCCTTGGGCCACCACGGGGTCGACGCCCTCCTGGCCGAGCTCGGCACCGCTCGGCCCTCGACCTGGCGCGAGCGTGGTCCGGCCTACGAGCGCAGCCGTCCCGACGAGCTCTGGCATATCGACATCAAGGGCCCCTTCTTCCTGCAGCGTGCGAAGGGCGACTACACGAAGGTCTGGATCGTCGGGCTCGTCGACGACCACAGTCGCTTCCTCATCGGCCTGCGGGTCCTGCCCCACCCCCGGACCGAGCCCATCCTCGACTGGCTGCGCGACTGCTTCGAGCTGGTGGGCGTCCCGCTCGAGATCATGAGCGACAACGGGGCGCCGTTCGCGACCTGGATGCCGGGCGTCCTCACGCTCTTCGGCAAGACGCTCGAGCAGCTGCGCATCCGGCACATCCGCACGCAGGTCAACTCGCCCTGGACGAACGGCAAGATCGAGCGCTTCTGGGGCGT
>DATHSE010000111.1:0-1926 GCA_035464455.1 Anaerolineae bacterium
GCGGTGTACTCGGCCACGTTGTTGGTCTGGATCAACAACTGCCGGGACACCAACGAGAGCACCGGCGCATCCATGGCCGTCGCATTCGGCAGCGACGCGTCGATGAGCACCGCGCCGGCCGAAGCTGGACCCGGGTTGGAGCGCGAGGCACCGTCCGTGCGGATCAGGAGTCGGTCGACCATCTAGTCGTCGGAACGGGGATGCTCGTCGAGCGCCTGCGCCTCCGCGGAGACCCCGATACCGGCCCCATCGGCCGAGGAGCCGTAGCGACCACCGCGGAGCTTGTTCCACAGCCAGCGGATGGGGTCGTAGTAGTCGTCGGCCACCCGCTCCTTGAGCGGGATGATGGCGTTGTCGGTGATCTTGATGTGCTCGGGGCAGACGTCGGTGCAGCACTTGTTGATGTTGCAGTACCCGATGCCACCCGCGTGCTTGAGCTCGGCCTTGCGGTCGGCGCTGTCCAGCGGATGCATCTCGAGGCTGGCCACTCGCGCCAGGAAGCGCGGCCCGATGAACTCATCCTCGGTCTCGTGATTGCGCAGCACATGGCAGACGTCCATGCACAGGAAGCACTCGATGCACTTGCGGAACTCCTGGGAGCGCTCCCCGTCCTCCTGCTGCCAGCGCCATTCGGACTGGGGCAGGTCGGCGGGCGGCGTGAAGGGCGTGATGCGGGCGTTGACCTGGTAGTTCCAGGAGACGTCGGTGACAAGGTCGCGCACGCGCGGGAACGCCCGCATGGGCTCGACCGTGATGGCCTCGTCCTCGGGGAAGTCGGAGAGACGGGTCTTGCACATGAGGCCGGGCTTGCCGTTGATCTCGGCACTGCACGAGCCGCACTTGGCAGCCTTGCAGTTCCAGCGCGCGGCCAGGTCCGGCTGCACGTTCTGCTGGATCCAGTGGATGGCGTCGAGCACGACCATGCCCTCTCCCGCGGGCACGATGTACTCGTAGAAGTCGCCCTCCTCGTCGGCCTCGCCGCGGAAGACCCACAGCTTCGCTTCGTCGGCCATGCGCTAACCCTTCGTGGCCAGGTGCTGGCGCAGCTCGGCGGGGACATCCACCACCGGCGTGCGGCGGACGGCCATGCCATCGCCGTCGCGGCGCGTGGCCACGTTGACGACATCCCAGGCCTCGACCATGGCGGTGTGGTCGAGCCGGCTGTGCGCGCCGCGGCTCTCGGTCCGCTCGAGGGCCGAGCGAGCGATGGCCTCCGACACGGTGAGCATGTTGCGCAGCTCGAAGACGAGGTCCCACGCCGGGTTGAAGCGGCGTGGGCCCTGCACGCGCAGGCCGTGCCAACGCTCCTTGTAGCCCTCGATGCGCTCGATGGCCTCGCTGAGGTCGGATTCGACGCGGAAGATGCCCACCAGCGATGACATGGTGGCCTGCAGCTCGGCGTGCAGCCGGTTGGGATCCTCGCCGGAAGTGCGCTCGAAGGGCGCGTGCATCGCTTCGAGCGATTCCTCGACGAACGCCGGCGTCAGCGCATCGACCGGGTCCGTTGCTGCCGCAGCCTCCGAGGCCGCCTCGCCGGCTCGCCGACCGAACACCAGCAGGTCGGTCAGCGAGTTGCCGCCGAGACGGTTGGATCCGTGCAGGCCGGCCGCGACCTCGCCGGCGGCATACAGGCCCGGCGTTGTCGTCTGGCCCGATTCGGCCGCGGCGCGGATCCCGCCCATCATGTAGTGCATCGTCGGCCCCACCTCCATGGGCCCGGCGGTGATGTCGACGTCGGCGAGCTCCTTGAACTGCTCGTACATCGAGGGCAGCTTGCGGCGGACACGCTCGGCCGGCAGGTAGCTGATGTCGAGGAAGACGCCGCCATGCGGCGAGCCACGGCCCTCCTTGACCTCGGTGTAGATGGCGCGAGCGACGTTATCGCGCGTCGACAGCTCGGGTGGCCGCCGATGGTTGCTCTGACGG
>DATHSE010000112.1:0-6706 GCA_035464455.1 Anaerolineae bacterium
CGAGGCTTCGGCCCAGGCGGCACGGGTCTCCTCGAGCTCCTCGGGCGGCATGGCGACGTACCCCACCTCGGTGGCGTTGGCGATGCCCTCATCGGAGAGGTAGAAGTCGACGAACGGTCCGAGCGCCGCGTTCGACTCGAGGCGGTTCAGGGCCGGGTAGATGAAGAGCGGGCGGCTGATGGGATAGCTGCCGTCCGACACGGTCTCAGGGGTGGGCAGGACGCAGTTGCCGTCGCCACCGTCGACGGCCACGACCTTGACCGCGTCTCCGGCCTCCTGGGCGTAGGCCAGGCCCACGAAGCCGGCGGAGGTGGGGAACTGCGAGACACCCTGGATGATGACGAGGTCGTTGGCCGCGCCGACGTAGTAGGGCGGGACGGGGTCACGGGTGCCGGGCTCGACGCCGCGCTCCTCGGCGACGCCCTCGAGCGCCAGCTCGATGAAGCTGTCGTAGGTGCCGGACTCGGTGCCTGGGGCGGTGATGGCGATGTCACCCTCGGGGAAGACGGTCGTGGAGCCGAGCTCCTGGGCGAACGCCTGGGCGTCCTGCCACGTCGTGATGCCCGTCGACTCTGGGCCGAAGACGGCATAGAGGTCGTAGAAGTTCACGCACTCGATGGGGTTCTCAGGCGAGGTGATCACTGCCAGGCCGTCGTAGCCGACCTTCAGCTCGACCCACTCGACGCCGTTCTCGGAGCAGAGAGCAGCTTCCTCGTCCTTGATTGCGCGGGAAGCGTCGGAGATGTCGCCGTTGTCGACGCAGAAGAACTGGGCGAAGCCGTCGCCGGTGCCTTCTTCGCCGACCTGGAAGCCGAAGCCGGGGTTCATCGCCGCGAAATCTTCGGCCACGGCCAGCGAGATGGGGGCGACGGTGGACGAGCCGTGGATGTCGACGACGCCTTCGACGTCCTGGCCCAGTGCTCCCCCGACGACGGTCGTGGTCAGCAAGGCAGCCGTGGCCGCGGCCACGCTGAGGCGGGTGGTGGTTCGCATCTGACGAACGTTCCTCCTAGTGACGGTGTGTCAGGGACCCCCGGAGGGTCCCTCATGAGCAAGCTGCAGACTCGTGCCGCCGCGTGAACGCCCGATTGCCCTCCGGTTAACGCTTGGTTAACGGGACCGTCTCCAGGCGATAGCCCACGCCGCGAACCGTCAGCAGCCAGACCGGATCGTGTGGATCAGGCTCGATCTTCGATCGCAGCCAGCGGACGTGAACATCCACTGTGCGCGGGTCGCCGCTGTGGTCGGGACCCCAGACGCGTTCGAGGATGTGGTCGCGCGTGAGCACCCGGCCGGGCGCCCGGGCGAACAGCTCGAGCAGGCTCGCCTCCTTGGGACGCAGGTGGACCCAGACGCCATCGCGCAGCAGCTGTCGACGCTCCAGGTCCAGCTCGAGGCGTTCGCCGACGAGCAGGCGCGAGCGCCGCACCGGGCGCGCTCGGTGCAGCAGCAGCCGCACCCGGCCGGCCAGCTCGGAGGGCGCCAGAGGCTCGGCCAGGGACTCATCCACGCCCTCGACCAGCGCCTCCAGCCGCTCCTGCTCAGCCACCACGGGCGTGATGAAGAGGAGGCGCGCATCCGTGTGGGCACTGCGCAATCGTCGCACTGAGCGCAGACCGCGGGCAGGGTCCGGATCGGCCAGCACGATCACGCGAGGCTGCAGCTCCGTCGCGGCCCGCACGACATCGGCAGCGACCACGCGGTGAAGCTCGAGGTCGCCGAGGAGCGCGTCCAGCTCGGCCATCCCAGGCGCCGGCAGGCACAGCAGGATCCGCCGGTCAGTCGCTGTGGTCGCTCGCCTCGACATCCTGCGAACGTGCCCATCGGCACTTAACGTGCCATTGCCCCAGCGTTAACACCACGTGAACATTGCATGGCCTGCCACAATGCGCGGAGCCATTTCGTCCAGGACGAGGTTCGGACCTCATGGACGGTGGCATGGGACGAAAGGGGAAGCGTACCGATGCCCAAGAAGCGTGACGCCCGTCGGGACACGGGTAGCGCCAAGCCTAAGGAGCTGCGCAAGCGGCTGCGCAAGGCGGAGGAGCAACTGCAGGACGCTCAAACCAGGCGCGACCGGGCACAGGCGCGAGTCGACGCACTCTCGATCATCGCCGACGAGATCCGGGCACAGCTGGCCGATCTCGAAAGGGCCAGCACGAAGGCAGCCACAGAGCCCGTGGACGACGCCGAGACGACGCCTGCTGGCAGGCCCGCGGACGACGCCGAGACGACGCCTGCTGGCAGGCCCGCGGATGGGGACGGTGTGACGCCCGCGCCAGAAGCCGCGCCTGACCCCGACGGTGGGTCGGCGTCGGCTACCCCCAACCGGCCGCGGCGCCCCAGGAAGACCCAGCCAGCGGTCTGAGGCGGGGCCCTGCCCGATATCTCGGCGCTATTCGATGTGGGTGATGGCCACGCCCAGCGCCCTGCGGAAGCCGCGACCGGTGATGCGACGCCACAGCGGCCGGAAGGATCGTCGCAGCTGCTCCATCTCCGCCTCGCGGGAATCGAGGTAGAGACCCACTGCCTCGCGTGAGCGTGCCGGCAACAAGGGGGCGTTGAGGTTGAGCCAGTCCCGCGTCACCCGTGCCGCCACATCGGCATCATTCAGCAGGCCCAGGTGGTCCTGCATCTGAGTGACCCCGACGATGAGCTGGCGCGCGTTCACCGGCAGCACTTCGCTGAAGTACTCCAGCGTGTAGCGCAACCGCTTGCCCTCGATGCGCAGGGCGTGCAGCGTGCCCACGTCGGCCCAGGTGATGATGGTCTGGTAGGCGCGCACGCGCTCGTAGGCCTGCAGGATGCGCGAGCCGGCGGTGTCACGCACCAGGCTCGGCTGGCCGAGCGGCAGCCTGACCTCGGCGGCTCCGGGCGACTCGGTGAAGTCGAGGTAGTCGTCCACGAACTGGCGGTACTGTCGTGAGTCGAGGCGGTCGACGAGGGCCTTGCGGGCGACCTCGCGATCACGCCGCCAGGCGTTGCGGAGGGGCTCGAGTGCTGTGCGACCGGGTGCCGGCAGCCGGCTCATGTAGTCGTCGAGATGCTCGAGCAGCACGTCGATATCCCGGACCTCGCCCAGCGCCCGCGCGACCGAGCGCAGCTCCTTGACGTAGCGCTGCTGCACCTTGCGCCGGTAGGCGCCATCGAAGACGCGCCAGGCGGCTCGCATCCGGCGCGTCGCCACGCGCATCCTGTGCAGCTCCTCGGCGTCCTCGCCCAAGCGGGCTCCGGCCTCGAAGTGCAGCATGCGTGCGAGGTGCATGCGCAGCACCTTGCGGCCGGCCTCGCCCAGGGGGTCATCGGCCTTGATGCCGGGTGAGGTGGGCACCCGTGGCAGTCGGTGGGTGGGGTCCTCGGCGGCCTTGGCCACGTAGTGCCGCGCGATCTCCTCCTTCGAGCGTGGCTCGGGTACGACGAAGCCGGTGGCCTCTACGAGCGCGGCGAGGCGCCTGAGATCGGCCCCGCTGCCTTTTGGCGCTTCGATCTCCAGCACGGAGAAGGACGAGAGTGGCCGCGCGCCGCGGAACACGGCCACCCGGTCGAGGGTGACCGCCACGGGTCCGTCGTCGAGCGCCAGCGTGCGCCGCTCGCGGCGCTGGTTGATGGTGAAGAGCGTGCGCAGTCGGGCACCATCGCGGACCTCGTTGATGAGCTCCCGAGCCGCGCTCGGCGGCCACAGCTCGGGGTCCAGCTGCGCGCCGGCGGGGCCTTCGACCTCGACGCGCCGCGAGAGGGCTCGCGGGTCGACCTCGTCATCGCCCACGCCTTCAGCCGGCCGGTCATGTGAAGCGGACTTGACGGTCACGCTGACGGGCCCGTCGTCCTCCCGCCGCAGACGGGCTCCGAAACCGGCCTGTGCCAGCGCGCCGTAGGCCGTGTCGATGTAGCGGTCCTCGACCTCCACCGTGCGTTCGTTGCCCGCTTCGACGCCGTCGAGGGCGCCACCCCAATCCTTGGCCAGCCAGCCGCGCAGCGCTTCGAGGTCCCGCACGAGGTACTTGAGCTCGACCTCGCGCGGGATGGCGCGCTCACCGCTGCGCCGGTCGTCGAGCAGCGGCATGTCGAAGGCGGTGACGTCCTCAGCGCCGGTGTCGCTCATCCCTCGGCCCGCTGCAGCGCGTCGTCCATCAGTGCTTCGAAGGTGTCGGTCGAGGGCTCGCCGTCGATGGTGGTCTCGACGCGCGTCCACTCACCGTCCTCACCCAGCGTCCAGGCCCGACGGTCGTCTCGACGCATGATGGCCAGCGACTTGCGCAGTTCGTCCTGCAGCGCCGCATCCTTGACCGGCGTGATGGCCTCCACGCGCCGGTCGAGGTTGCGCTCCATGAGGTCGGCTGAGCCGATGAAGTAGCGCTCACGGTCGCCCTGGCCGAAGCAGAAGATGCGCGAGTGCTCCAGGTAGCGTCCCACGATGGAACGCACGTGGATGGACTCGGAGAAACCGGGCACGCCCGGCTGCAGCGAGCACATGCCGCGCACGATGAGGTCGATGGGCACGCCGGCCTGGCTGGCCTGGTAGAGCCGCCGGATCATCTGCGGATCCACGCAGGCGTTGCACTTGATGATGATGCGGCCGTCGCCATGCTCGCGATGGCGCTCCATCTCCCCCTCGATGAGGTCCTCCAGCATCGGGCGCATGGACTTGGGCGCCACCAGCAGCTCGCGGTAGCGGTCCTTCCTGGCCACGCCGGTGAGGACGTTGAACAGGTCGGTCACGTCTCCGGTGAGGACGCGGTCTGCGGTAAGGAGCCCAAGGTCGGTGTAGATGCGGGCGGTCCTGTGGTTGTAGTTGCCGGTGCCGATGTGGGCATAGCGGCGCAGTCCGCCGGCCTCGCGGCGGATGATGAGCGTGCACTTGCTGTGGGTCTTGAGCCCGAGCAGTCCGTAGGCAACGTGCGCGCCGGCACGCTCCAGGGCGCGCGCCCAGACGATGTTGGCCCGCTCGTCGAAGCGGGCCTTGATCTCCACCATCACCACCACCTGCTTGCCGCTCTCGGCGGCGCGGATGAGCGAGTGCACGATGGGCGAATCGCCGCTGGTGCGGTACAGCGTCATCTTGATGGTCAGGACATCGGGATCCTCGGCGGCCTGCTGGATGAGCCGCTGCACCGAGTTGGTGAACGATTCGTAGGGGTGGTGGAGCAAGATGTCGCCCTCGCGGATGCGGGCGAAGATGTCCACGCCCCCGTCGGCATCCTCGTCGCGCACACTGAGGCGAGGCGGAGTCACCGGCTTCCACGGCGCCGGCTGCAGGCCGGGGATGTCCAGGTCGGCGATCGATTCGAGGCCGCGCAGGTCGAGCATGCCGCGGATCTCGTAGATGTTGGACGGATCGAGGCTGAGCCCGCGCTGCAGCAGCGCTCGGGTCTCGTGCGGCATGGAGCGCTCCACCTCCAGACGCACGACCTTGCCGAAGCGGCGGCGGCGCAGCTCCTCCTCCATCGCCATGAGCAGGTCGTCGGCCTCGTCCTCCTCGATGTCCAGGTCGGCGTTGCGCGTGACGCGGAAGAGGTGGTGTGACTCCACCTCCATGCCGGGGAACAGGGCGTCGAGATTCGCGGCGATGACGCGCTCCAGGAGCACGTAGGTTCGTGGTGCCACCTCCCACATCCGCGGCAGCACCGGCGGCACCTTGATGCGCGCGAAGCGCCGGTCGCCGTTGGCCGGGTCGCGCACGGTGACCGCCAGCGACAGCGACAGGTCGCTGATGTAGGGGAAGGGGTGCGAAGGGTCGACCGCGAGTGGCGTCAGCACCGGGAAGATCTCATCCATGAACCGCTGCCGCAGCTCGTTCTGCCGCTGCGGGCGGTCCTCCGGCGGTAGCACGCGGATGCCCTCGGCTGCCAGCTCGCCACTGATGGCATCCCACAGGTCCGCGTGCTGAGCCTGCAGCTGCAGCACGCGGCCGCGGATGCGGTCCAGCTTCTGACTGGCTGAGAGGCCGTCAGGCGTGGGTGTCGAGTGTCCGGCCGCGACCTGCTGCAGCAGGCCGGAGACGCGCACCTGGAAGAACTCGTCGAGGTTGCTGGCGAAGATGGCGAGGAAGCGAACGCGCTCGAGCAGCGGGTTGCGCGCATCTTCGGCCTGGTACAGGACGCGCTCGTTGAAGTCCAGCCACGAGAGCTCCCGCGTGAGGAACGGGAAGCCGGGCGGCCGGGTCCGCCGAGGGCCGGGCTGGGAGCGGGTCGAGTCGCCGGTGGTGGTCACGGTCGGATGATGCTAGCAGGGGCCTGCACGTAGGCGGCAGGACGGCCCGGCCGACGTCCCCCCGCCAGGCTCAGCCATGGGTGTGCTCATGAGGTGGGCTCTGCTCGGTCTCGGCCTCGTCCTCGGCCTCGGCTTCGGTGGGGGGCGGGACAACGGCAGCATCGACTCGACGGGCGGCTGCGCCGTCGCCATGGGCAGGGCAGGGACAGTTGCGTCGAAGGTGCTCGAATGAGTAGAAGCCGCTGCTGTGGCCGTCGTCCCACACTGGCTGCACGGCATAATGGCCCACGAGCGCGATGTCGCTCAGGGTCACCTGCTCGTCGCTGAGCGTGGGGTTGGAGTCGAGCCAGCCGGGCATCCCCGCCTCGCCACGGCAGAAGGCGCAGGGGCAGAGCCAGCGCAGCGAGCCGAAGTCGAACACGCTTCGATGGCCGTCGGCCCAGTCGATGCGGAGCTCGTGCGCAGGTCGGTCGGCGTGGATCTGCTGGGGCTTGAT
>DATHSE010000113.1:0-3501 GCA_035464455.1 Anaerolineae bacterium
AACCCGCATGCAGCTCCAGGTCGTCCCGCCCGAGCGGCCCATCACGCGACCGCGGTATGCGTGGCTGGCGTTCCTGGCCGCCCTGTTCACCGGCATCGCCGCGATCCCGGTCGGGCTCATGTTCATGCTCGACCCTTCCGGCGGCTCCATCGGCCTGCCCACGAGCGGGGTCGAGGCCACGCCCTTCGGCAGCTACTTCGTGCCCGGGCTCTACCTCTTCGCCGTCAACGGCCTGGGCATGCTGCTGCTGGCCGGCCTGATCGTGCTGCGCCACTGGAGCGCGCCCTGGCTGACCGCCATCCTCGGCGTGGGCCTCATCATCTGGATCCTGGTCCAGCTCGTCGTCATGCCCGAGACGATGATCCTGCAGTGGGTCTTCCTGGCCACCGGGCTGCTGCTCGGGTTCGTCGCGCTGTCCTGGCTGCGCCACACCGGACAGCTCCGCCTCTGGTAGCCGGAACACGACCGCGTCAGCCGGCGTTCAGCTCCGCAGCGACAGCCCCGGCCAGGAGGCGTGGACCGCGCGAGCATCGAGCCCCTCGATGCGCAGCCGCTTGTGACGGCTGGTCGCCCCCGAGACGACGGCGACAGCACCCTGGGGTACGCCCAAGGCCTTGGACAGCAGCTTGACGACCGCCTTGTTGGCGGCGCCGTCCGTCGGCGCAGCCGTCACCCACAGGCGCAGCGCTCCCTGCTCGTCCACGCCCTCGATCGCATCCCGGCCGGACCGCGGCGTCACCCGCACGGCCACCACGACCGAGTCGGTCACAGGTACAGGAACATGCGCATGAGCAGGCCCAGCCCGATCAGCAGCACCAACGGCGAGAAGTCGAACATGCCCGTCTGCGGCAGGATCCTGCGGATGGGCGCCAGGAACGGTTCGGTCAGGCTGTAAAGGAACTGGCCCACGGGCTTCTCGAAGCGGGGGTCGATCCAGCTCATCAGCACGCGCCCCAGCACGACCAGCCAGGCGGTGACGACGAGCGACTGCAGCATGAGGGTGAGGAACTGGCCCATCGTGTGTGCCTCAGACCTTCTCGTTCAGGCCGGGACGGGCCGCTCGCCAAAGAGAGCCCTGCCGACACGCACCAGCGTACTGCCTTCCTCGATGGCCACCTCGTAGTCGTCGCTCATGCCCATCGAGAGGCCGGGGGGCAAGCGGGGATCAGCCGCACGCAGGCGCTCGGACAGCTCACGCAGGCGGACGAAGGTCGGCCGTGCCGCGCCCGCCTCGCCGGCCAGCCGGCCGACGGTCATGAGGCCCCGCACCTCCAGGTTGGGCAGCGCCAGGATCGCGCCCAGCTCGCGTTCGATGGCGCCGGGCGCGAAGCCGGCCTTGGCCGGGTCGGCATCGACGTTGACCTGGAGGTAGACGGACAGCGAGTCCCCCTTGCGTGAGCCGTGCTCTTCGACCAGGCGGTCCAGGCGCGCGGCCAGCGCCGCCGAATCGATCGACTCGATGACGTCGAAGAGCTCCACCGCCCTGGCGGCCTTGTTCTTCTGCAGGTGGCCCACGAGATGCCACGTGGCGGGGGCCAGCAGGGGGATCTTGGCGGCGGCCTCCTGAACGCGGTTCTCGCCCAGCTGATCGTGGCCGGCCGCCTGCGCCAGGCGCAGCCGCTCGACTGGCACGGTCTTGGAGATGGCCACCAGCGTGGCCGCGTCGGGTGCGCGCCCTGAGCGCAGACAGGCCGCCGCCATGCGCTCGAGGACCTCGGCACGGGCAGCGGCCAGCTCGGAGATGGCCCGCTCTTCGGGCGGGCGCACCTCAGCGATGGGCGACGTGGGTCAGCGGCTGCGGCGCAGGAACGCCGGGATGTCGAGATCCTCTTCCTTGGGCGCAGTCCGGGCCTGACCGGCGGGCACAGCCTCGCCGCTCGAGACCGGCACGGCCACGGCCTGTCGGGGCTCGCTCCCGCCCTCGCCCTGGTCGCCGGCGGCAGTGCGCTGGCGTGCCAGCTCCTGCATGAAGTCGCGGTTCTCCAGGCCGGCCTGCACGCCACCGCTGGTGTCAGCCGAGGCCTCAGCGCCGGGGTAGACGTTCTGGCGGTTGTGGTCGAAGCCGGTGGCGATGACGGTGATCTGCAGGTCGTCACCCATGCGCTCGTCGATGACGGTGCCGAAGATGATGTTCGCCTCCGGGTCGGCCATCTCCTTGATGATCTCGGCCGCCTCGTCGATCTCGAAGAGACCCAGGCTGGGGCCGCCGGTCACGTTGAAGAGCACACCCTGCGCGCCGCTGATGCTGACTTCGAGCAGCGGGCTGCTGATGGCTTCGCGTGCGGCTTCGGCCGCGCGGTCGGGGCCGCTGGCACGGCCGATGCCCATGAGGGCGGAGCCGGCCGAGCGCATGACGGCGCGCACATCGGCGAAGTCGAGGTTGATCAGGCCGGGCACGGTGATGAGGTCGCTGATGCCCTGCACGCCCTGGCGCAGCACGTCGTCGACGACGCGGAAGGCGTCGACGATCGATGTCTCGGCGGTGACGACCTCCTTGAGGCGATCGTTGGGGATGGTGATGAGGGTGTCGACCTTGTCGCGCAGCAGCTCGGCCGACTTCTCGGCGTTGAGGCGGCGACGGGCGCCCTCCCAGCTGAACGGCTTGGTCACGACGCCGATGGTCAGAGCGCCCATGTCACGCGCGATCTCGGCGATGACCGGGGCCGCCCCCGAGCCGGTCCCACCACCCATGCCGGCGGTGATGAAGACCATGTCGGAGTCACGGAGAGCGTCGGCGATCTTCTCGGAGTCTTCCTCGGCGGCACGCTGCCCGATGGACGGGTCGCCGCCGGCCCCAAGGCCGCGCGTGATCTTGTCGCCCACGCGGATCTTGTTGGGGGCGTCGGATTGGAGCAGTGCCTGGGCATCGGTATTGACGGCGATGAACTCCACGCCCATCAGCTCGGCCCGGATCATGCGGTTGACGGCATTGCTGCCCCCACCGCCGATACCGATGACACGGATGAGAGCGAAGTTCTCTGAGTCGGAACGCAACGGCATGTGAGTGAGTCCTCCAGATCGCGCCACCAGGCATCCACAGCCCGTCGGGCCGCCCGCACGGGCTGGGCGACTCCTGGGACCACCTGATCGTCGAGCGAGTATATCCCCGCACCTGCCCCAACGGATAGTGCGGGCTCCGTCCGCGGCGTGCGTGCCACGCGGCGGAGGCGGGCTTCATGGCGCCTTTGGTCAACGGCGCCGGTGCGGGCCAGGCCTGAGCCGGGCCGATCGGCGATCAGCCGGCCAGTCAGCGGTGTGCCCGCCCGCTGGCGTCAGCATCAGACGGGATCAGCCGCCCATGCGCCCGGCACCGCGGCCGCCCATGCCCCGGCACCGCGGCCGCCTGCGCCCCACGCCTGCCAGCCGCCTATGCCCCCACGCCTGCCAGCCGCCTATGCGCCCCACGCCAGCCGCCTATGCCCCGGTGACTCACCGGACGCGGCGCTTTGTCATCGATGCCACGCTTGCCTGAACCCGCACTCCTGGTGGTCACGCGATGCC
>DATHSE010000114.1:0-4746 GCA_035464455.1 Anaerolineae bacterium
GTCGCTGGCGATGGTGCTCGATGATGGGCCTGTTCGTGGCGGCGTCGCCTCCAGTGTCGTGGTCGTGGATGCCGATGGCAGCTGGCGGTTGGTGCGAGAGGGAGCGCTCGATGGCCGCGCCATCGCCGCGGCCGTGCAGGAAGGCTGAGCGCGGCCGCGAGTACACTGACCCACGCGCAGGGAACCACCTACGGAGCACTGATGACCCCTACATCCGGCCGCCATCCGGCGGACGCCCCCATCGCCAGCGTGGACCCCGAGCTGTGGCAGGCGATGGTCGACGAGCGTGAGCGCCAGACCTGGAAGATCGAGCTCATCGCCAGCGAGAACTACGCTTCTCGCGCCGTTCTCGAGGCCGCCGGCAGCTGGCTCACCAACAAGTACGCAGAAGGTCAGCCGGGCCGACGCTACTACGGCGGCTGTGAGCATGTCGACGTCGTCGAGCGACTGGCAGAGGAGCGTGCCCTGTCGTTGTTCCCGGGTGCGGAATTCGTCAACGTGCAGCCCCACTCGGGGGCGCAGGCCAACATCGCCGCCTACATGGCCGTGCTCGATCATGGCGATGCCATCCTGGGCATGAGCCTGGCCCACGGCGGCCATCTCACCCACGGGCACCCCATCAACTTCAGCGGCCGCTTCTTCGAGGTGCATGCATACGGGGTGTCCGAGAAGGACGGCCGGATCGACTATGACGCCCTCGAACGGCAGGCCCAGCAGGTCAGGCCGCGGCTGCTGGTGGCGGGCGCCAGCGCCTACCCACGCAGCATCGACTTCGAGCGAATGGGCGCCATCGCCCACGACGTGGATGCCCTGCTGCTGGTGGACATGGCCCACATCGCCGGCCTCGTCGCGGCTGGCCTGCACCCCAGCCCCTTCGGGCACGCCGACATCATCACCACCACCACGCACAAGACGCTGCGGGGTCCGCGTGGCGGCATGATCTTCGGCACCGCCGAGCTGGCCAGGTCGATCGATCGCGCCGTCTTCCCCGGCACGCAGGGTGGCCCGCTCATGCACATCATCGCGGCCAAGGCGGTGGCGCTGCTGGAGGCCCACAGCGAGGCCTTCCGTGACGATCAGCGTCGGACCGTGGAGAACGCGTCGGTCCTGGCCCGGACGCTGCTGTCCAACGGCACGGCGCTCGTGTCCGGCGGCACGGACAACCACCTCATCCTCGTCGATGTGACCCCTCTCGGCGTCACCGGCACGGTGGCCGAGCAGCTCCTCGACGAGGTCGGCATCACGGTCAACAAGAACGCCATCCCGTTCGACCCGCTGCCGCCGAACACCGCCTCCGGTATCCGCGTGGGTACGCCTGCCACCACCACTCGCGGCTTCGGCGCCGACGAGATGCGCCGGATCGGCGAGCTGATCGTGCGCACGCTGCGGGACCGCGACGACCCCGACACCATGCGTTCGGTTCGTCGCGAGGTGAAGGAGATCTGCGCCCGCTTCCCGGTGCCGGGGCTGCCTCCGACATGAACTTCGACGAGCTGCCGTTCATGCTCGTCATGGGAGGTATCGCGGCAGCCGCCGCCTACCTGCTCACGCCGGTCGCGATGCGCTTCGCCACCGTCGCCGGCGCCATCGACCAGCCCGACTCGGGCCGCCGCATCCATCTGCGCCCCATCCCGCGAGCGGGCGGCCTGTCGGTGTTGGCCGCCTTCATCCTGGTCGGCCTCGTCGCACTACTGCTGCAGGACCGCTACCAGTTCCTGCGTCCTTTCTCGTGGCGGATGCTCGAGCGTGGCGAGCTGCTGGCAGTCTTCGGCGGAGCGGCGCTGGCCGGCTTCTTCGGTTTCGTCGATGATCGCTGGCAGATCCGTGCCCGCTGGCAGTTCCTCTTCCAGGCGCTGCTGGCGCTGGTGGCCATCGGCCTGGGCCTGTCCATCGTCGCCGTCAGCAACCCGCTCGACTTCCTCGGCTTCGCAGGCGAGGACACGCTCACCTTCGCCGGGATCGGTGCCGGCCTGGTGACGGCGCTGTGGGTCGTGGGGATGATCAACAGCATCAACTTCATCGACGGTCTCGATGGCCTCTCCGCGGGCGTGGCGGTGGTCGCAGCCGTGACGCTGGGCTTCGTCTCGCTGGGCTACGCTTCCGGCTACCAGCCCATGGTGGCCCTTCTGTGCGCGCTCCTGGCAGGCGCCCTGCTGGGCTACCTGCCCTGGAACTTCTACCCCGCCAAGGTCTTTGTCGGCACCACCGGGGTGATGGTGGTGGGCTACCTGCTGGCCGTGCTGGCCATCCTGGGCTCCGCCAAGATCCCGGTGGCGCTGCTGATCCTGGGCGTGCCCATCATCGACACCTTCTGGATCATCACCCGCCGACTCCTCAGCGGCCGCTCACCCTTCACGCCCGACCGCGGGCACTTCCATCACCGCCTGCTCGACCTGGGCCTCAGCCACAGGGGAGCCGTGCTCCTCATCTACGGCATCACCATCCTGCTGGCCGTGCTGAGCCTGGTGCTGGCCGGCGGATCCGGGCCGCTGTACGCCTTCATGGCGATCGTCATCGGGTCCGGGGTGCTGCTCCTGCTGGTGACCTTCCGGGTGGGACCGGACGAAGCGCTCGAGGCCTCCTCGTACCCCGACGACCTGCCGGGTCCGGAGACCGGAGACCGTGAGTGACCTGGCACGCTGGCGAGGTCGCCGCGTCGCTGTCCGACGTCTCATCGTCAGGTGGGCCTGACGAGCGCTGGACCAGGCTCGAGGCCGGTCAGGCCGGACTGCTATAATCCACGCGCCCAAGGCGGGCATCAAGGAAGGTCACGGGAAGGCAGTCGGATACCTCGTCCTCTTCTCCGAGATCGGGATCGTCCTGTTCGTGACCACACTCGGCGGCGCTCTCGCTGGCCGATGGCTGGATCAGCAGCTGGGTACCTATCCCTTCATCCTGGTCGCAGGCTTCATCCTTGGTGTCGTGCTGGGGGCGGTAGCCGACTGGCGACTCGTCGATCGGTTCCTGAAGAACATGAAGGACCCATGAGACGCCCCAGGGGGGCACGTCTGGTGCAGGAGTGAGCGTGGCAAGCGAACCGGTCGAGCACAACCGAACGACGACGCCCGACGGCAAGAAGCACCGCAGGGTCGGGCTGATCGTTGCCGGCATCATCCTGGTCGTGGTCATCGACATCTTCGCCTTCCTCCTGGTCCCACCGTTCGATCCCGCTGCTCCCGACGAGGCTTGCAGCATCGCCGACTCTGCCTGCCTCATCGATGGCACGCTGCACTTTCCCAGCCCATATGTCATCTGGACCGCCAGCGGTGAGGAGCCTACCGGTGGCATCTTCGAGATCAGCATCACGGACACGCTGTTCACGATGCTGCTGGTCACGGCCATCCTGCTGGCCCTGATGATCCTGGTAAGCCGCGGCACGGCCCCCGTGCCGGGCTTCTTCCAGAACTTCGTCGAATGGGCCTATGAATCGCTGACCAGCTGGGGGCGTGGCATCGGCGGGTCGCGCGCGCTGCCCTACATCCCCGTCTTCGCTGCCTTCTTCGTGCTCATCCTGGCGTTCAACTGGAGCGGTCTGGTGCCGCCCATCGGACTGGTCCAGGGCTTGCGCGCACCCACCAGCGATCTGAACGTGACCATCGGCCTCGCCCTCGTCGCCTTCGGCTTCTTCCAGTTGCAGGGCTTCCGGAACCTGGGAACCCGCGGCTATCTCTCCAAGTTCTTCCCTCTCTCTGAGTTCAGGACGGGCATCGGTGCAGGCCTCATCGCCATGTTCGTGGGCTTCATCGAGCTCATCCTGGAGTTCATCAAGCCGGTCACGCTCTCCGTCCGACTCTTCGGCAACATCTACGGCGGCGAGGTCGCACTGGCGGTCATCACCAGCCTGGCTATCGCCGTCATCCCGGTGGCCATCTACGGCCTGGAGGTCATCCTTACCTTCGTGCAGGCGCTGATCTTCAGCACGCTGATGCTCGTCTTCACGCTGCTCGCCGTCGAGAGTCACCACCACGAGGAGGCTCACGTCGCAGAAGACCTGATCGGCGCGACACATCCATCCAACCTGCCGGCACCGGCCGGCAACTAGCCCAGCGAGTCCTCGGACGACCGTTCCGAGCTCGACCAACCTCTCGAAGGAGGACACACACCCATGGACCTGGCACCGATCGGCGCCGGCATCGCCATCCTTTCGATCATCGGCCCCGCCCTGGCCATCGGCATCCTCGCCGGCATGTCCTCGAGCGCCATCGGTCGGAACCCGGATGCTGGAGAGCAGATCCGCTCGCTGGCCGTCCTCATGGCAGCGTTCGCCGAGGGGCTCGGCGTCATCGCGCTGGTCGTCGGCCTGCTCATCGCCATCCTGTAGCGCGCGGCACAGGCCTTATCCATGGAGATCCTCGCTGTCGCCCGGGTGCTTGATGAGCACGGCCTGGCGTTCGCGGCGGAGGGTGCGGGTGGTGCCGGGCTGACGATCAACCTCTTCTGGATCATCGTCGCCGGACTGAACTTCATCATCTTCGCTCTGGTCGCCTATCGGGTCGTGCTCATGCCGGTGGGCAAGCGGCTCGAGGAGCGCCGAGATCGCATCGAGCAGGGCCTGAAGGACGCCGACGCCGCCAGGCGTGACCGGGAGGCTGCCGCGGACCAGCGGCAGGGCATCGTCAACGAGGCCCGCCGCGAGGCGAGCGATATCGTCCAGCGCGCCCAGAAGGTCGCGGACGACGAGCGTGCCAAGGGCGTTGCCCAGACACAGACCGAGATCGACCGCATGCGCGAACGCGCCGTGGCCGA
>DATHSE010000115.1:0-18337 GCA_035464455.1 Anaerolineae bacterium
CAGCACACGCTGGACAACGGCCTGCGCCTGAACATCGCACCTGACCGCGTGGCGCCAGTCGTCGCCATCAACCTCTGGTACGAGGTCGGCTCAAAGCACGAGCAGCCCGGCAAGACCGGCTTCGCCCATCTCTTCGAGCACTTCATGTTCCAGGGCAGCCGCCACGTGGCCAAGGCCGAGCACATGTCCATCGTGCAGGGCGCCGGTGGCCTGCTCAACGCCACCACCTACTTCGACCGCACCAACTACTTCGAGACGCTGCCATCGCACGAGGTGGAGCTGGGCCTGTGGCTCGAGGCCGACCGGATGGCCACCCTGCTGGACGCGATGTCGCAGCAGAACCTCGACAACCAGCGTGACGTGGTCAAGAACGAGAAGCGCCAGTCGTACGACAACCGCCCCTACGGCTCCTTCTACGAGAAGCTGATGGCGGCAGTGTTCCCGCCGGGCCATCCGTACCACCACACCCCCATCGGCTCGATGGAGGACCTGGATGCGGCGACCCTGGAGGACGTGGAGACCTTCTTCCGCACCTACTACGTCCCGAACAACGCCGTCCTCACCGTGGCGGGCGACGTCGACGAGGCCCCCGTCATCGAGGCCGTCGAACGCTACTTCGGGCCGATCGAACCCAATGAGCAGCTGCCCGTCTTCCGCCGGCCGACGGCCGACGGCATGCTGGCCTCGCGCGAGGTCGTGCCCGATGACGTGCCGCTGGAGCGCGTCCACGTGGGCTACCGCTGCCCGGCCTTCGGCACGCGCGAGTTCGATGCCCTCGAGGTCGCCACGCAGATCCTGGCAGGCGGCCGCGGGAGCCGCCTCCACAAGCGGCTCGTGCGCGAGGCACAGGTCGCCCAGGACGTGGCGCTCTTCGCGCTGCCGCTGGTGGCCGGCTCCTCGATCGCGGCCGGCTGGGTCACGGCGCGGCCCGAGTCCGACGCAGCCACCGTCGAGGCACTGCTGGACGAAGAGCTCGTGCGCATGACCCGCGAGCCGGTGACCGACGATGAGCTGGCTCGGGCGCACGCGCTCATCGAGTCCGCCGAGCTGTCGGCGTTGTCACACATGGACGAGGTGGCCGATCGGCTTTCGATGTACACGACCTACTTCGAGCGACCCGAGCTCATCAACGAGCAGCTCGGGCGCTACCTGGCGGTGGACGTCGAGGCGGTGCGCGACGTCTGTGCCGCCGTCTTCGGCTCGACCGAGCGCGCCACCATCACCTACGTCCCGCGCGTGGCCCAGGAGGCAGCGGCATGAGCGACCGTCTCGCCGTCCTCGATCAGCGTCCGCTGCCGGGTACGCCCCGCGCATACGACTTCCCGGCCTTCGGCCGGTCGCGGCTGGACAACGGCCTGACGCTGATCCGCGCCCATGTCCCGGGTCGGCCGCTGCTGCAGGCACAGCTGCTGGTCCGCGGTGATGCCGGTGGTGGTGCCACATCGGAGCCGCCCACGCACGCCGGTGTCACGGTCCTGGCCGCTCGCGCCATGTCGGAGGGCACCGTCAAGCGCGATGCGGTGGCCTTCGTGGAGGCATGCGAGCGGCTGGGTGCCGAGATGGGGGCGAACGCGGGCTGGGACAGCCTGACGGTGCAGGTGGAGGTCCCGCGGGCCCACCTGGCCCCCGCCATGACGCTGTTCGCCGAGATGACCTTGCAGCCGAGCTTTCCCGCCCGGGAGACGGAGCGGCTGCGTGAGGAGCGCCTCAACGACCTTGCGCAGGTCATGGCCGACGCCCGTCGCCGTGCTGAGAAGGCGTTCCCCGAAGTCATCTACGCGCCGGGGGTCGCCTACGCACGACCGTCCGGTGGCGTGGAGGAGACGGTCGCGCACATCGACCGCGAGGCGGTCGTGACACGCCATGCCGAGCTGCTGCAGCCGGACGCGTGCACGCTCATCGTCTGCGGCGACCTGGACGGCGTGCCACTGGATGACATCGTGGCAAGCGCCTTCGGGAGCTGGGCCCCGGACGCTGTGACGGCGCCAGATCCCGGGCCTGCACCTGACGGCCGGGGCGAGGGTCGGCGCGTGGTGCTGGTCGATCGCCC
This sequence comes from Anaerolineae bacterium, assembly GCA_035464455.1. GTDB lineage: Bacteria > Chloroflexota > Limnocylindria > Limnocylindrales > CSP1-4 > JAFMJV01. The sequence continues at coordinate 2,051 of DATHSE010000115.1, forward strand.
GGGCGCTCCGCAATCGGAGATCCGCATCGGGCACGTCGGCACACCGCGCCGCATCGATGACTTCCACGCCCTCTCGGTCACCAACGCGCTGCTGGGTGGACTCTTCAACTCGCGCCTCAACCTGCTCCTGCGCGAGCAGCGTGGCTACACCTACGGCGTCAACTCCGGCTTCGAGATGCGTCGCGCTGCGGGACCGTTCGCGGTGCGTTGCGCCGTCGAATCCGATGTCACGGCTCCGGCCATCGCCGACATCATGGCCGAGCTGGACCGGATCCGCGAGGCACCCGTCGCGCCCGACGAGCTGGACGCCGCCCGCGACTATCTCGTCGGCGTCTTCCCGCTGCGCTTCGAGACCTCGGCGCAGGTTGCCGCCGCGCTTGCCGGCCTGGTCGTGCACGAGCTGCCGGACGACGAGCTGGACCGCTATCGGCCCACGATCGCCGCAGTATCGGCCGAGGACGTACGGGCGGCGGCCGTGCGCCACATCCATCCCGAGCAGGCCTCCATCGTGGTCGTGGGCGACGTCTCGAGGTTCGAGCCGGCGCTGCGTGCCGCTGCCTACGGCGAGGTCGAGGTCGTCATCGATGACGGCTTCCGCGGCGCCGGTGGCGCGTAGCGCGGTGGCGCCTAGCGCAGTGGTGGCCCTGGCATGGCGGAGGCCGGCTCGGTGATCGTGGTGCTGGGCCGACCGCACGTCTACCGACCGGAACCCGACGGCGAGCTCGCGGCGGGAGGGCTGGCCGTCGAGCTGGCGCTGGCCGCGGCACGCGTGGGTGCGGAGGTAGAGCTCGTGGGCAGCATCGGCGACGATCCCGAGGGCGACCGCGTGGTGGTCGCGCTGGGCCGCGCGGGCGTCGGCCACGGCGCGCTCCTGCGCGACCCCGCCAGGCGCACCCCGCTCGTGGGCCAGGCCCGGGGCGCCCGGCCGCTGCCGCGCCTGGATGCCGCCGACGTGGAGCTGGGCCTGCGCTACCTGCACGAGTGCCGGGTGCTGATCGTCGGCGCGGAGCTGGACGCCGACGCGCTTGCCAAGGCCCTCGAGGCGGCCGAGTACCACGCTGCCGCGGCGGTGATCCTGGCTCCGGCCGGAGCGGTGGAGCCGGAGAGCCTGGGGACCGGCGTGACGCTGCTCGAACGCCCGACAGTGGAGGATGACGAGGCTGCACCAGATGGCGCCGTGGTCGCCGCCACTGACGCGGACTTCGCCGCCTTCGTGGCGGAGTACGCGGTGCGGCTCGATCGCGGCGAGAGCCCGGCTCGCGCGTTCGCCGCCGCGCTCGGCGAGAGCGCCTGGGAGCCGTCGCTTGGGTGACGGCCCCGGTAGCGGCCCCGAGCTGATCTGGGGCGAGGCGCTGCGCGACTACGACTTCGGGCCCGGCCATCCGCTGACGCCCAAGCGCTTCGGGCCGGGCGTGGACCTGCTGCGGGCCATGGGTGCACAGCGCATCGTGGAGCCCGAGATGGCCTCCGACGACGAGATCGCGCGCCTGCATGCGCCTCACTTCATCGAGCAGGTCCGTTCCTTCTCCGAGCATCCCTGGCAGCCCACGTCGATGGGGGTCGGGAGCGGGGACGTCCCCGCCTTCCACGGCATGCACGAGGCGTCTGCGCTGGTGGTCGGTGGCTCGGTGGGTGCCGTGGACCGCATCCTGGCCGGCGTGACGGAGCACGCCTTCTCGCCCGCGGGGGGCCTGCACCACGCGATGCGCACGCGCGCCGCCGGCTTCTGTGTCTACAACGACGTGGCGTTGGCGGTAGCGCGCGCACGTGATGCTGGGCACCGGGTGCTGTACGTCGACCTTGACGTGCATCACGGTGATGGCAGCCAGGCCTTCTTCTGGGACGACCCGCTGGTGCTGACCTACTCCATCCACGAGTCGGGGCACTCGCTCTTCCCCGGCACGGGCATGATCGGGGAGACCGGTGGTGCGGAAGCGCCGGGCCTGGTGGTGAACACACCGCTGGACGCAGGTTCCGGCGACGAGAGCTGGTGGGCGGTGCTCGAGCTCGTGCTGCCGGCGCTGGCTGCAGCCTTTCGGCCGACCTTCATCGTGTCGCAGCACGGCTGCGACAGCCATGCGCTGGACCCCCTGGCGCACCTGCGCGTCACCACTGCCTCCCTCCACCGCGCCGCGGAGCTGCTGGACCGCCTCGCCCACGAGCATGCCCAGGGACGCTGGCTCGCCACCGGCGGCGGAGGCTACGACGCCTTCCGCGTGGTGCCCCGCGCGTGGTCGCTGGTGTGGCTGGCACAGGCACATCTGCCGCCGCCGCCACGAACGCCGAAGAGGTGGCGCGCGCGCTGGTCGGATGAAGGCGAGGCGTTCGGGCAGGCACCACTGCCGGTCGAGCTGATCGACCCGCCGGGCACCGTCGCGCCCGATCCCGAGGTCACCGTCGAGCGCAACCTGCAGCGCGCGCGCGCGGCCCTGTGGCAGTCGTTCGACCTGCAGGGGGTCCCTCGCGTCAGCGGCTGAGGCGGCTCCCCAGCGCCTCGGCCAGCAGCTCGAGCTGGCGCAAGTCCGAGCTCACCGGATCGAAGATGAGTTCGTCCGCACCCGCCTCTTCGTAGGCACCGGCCGCCCAGCGGATGCCGTCGGCGTCAGCCGGGATCAGCTGTGACATGCCGGCACCCATCTCGCCGTAGTAGTCGGAGAGATAGGCCCTGGCCGTGTCGCGACCACCCTCGCCGAGCGCGAAGTAGGTCAGCGCCCAGAGCTTGGGCTCCCCGTCACGGCCGGCCGCCGTCCATGCGTCACGGGCAGCTTGGAAGAAGCCCTTGACGTCGTCCGGCGCTGCACCGCCGGCCGTCCAGCCGACGCCGTGCTTCGCGGCACGGGCGTAGGCCTGGGGCGAGTTGCCGCCAAAGGCCAGCGGCACCGCCTCGCCGTTGGTGGGGGTGGGTGTCAGCTTCTTGGTGGCGCCCTCGACGAGCTCACCGCGCCAGGCGCGGAGCATGTACTCGATCTCTTCGTCGAAGCGCTTGCCTCGCCCCTGGTAGGACTTGCCCGCGACGATGAAGTCTTCGTCGCGCCAGCCGGGCGCCAGCCCGAGCACGAAGCGCCCCTCGGACAGCTGGTCGAGTCCGGCGGCCATCTTGGCCAGCAGCGCCTTGTCGTACACGGGCCCGATGGCGACGTTGGTGAAGAGGTCGATGCGATCGGTCACCGCCGCAGCAGCCGTCAGCGCCTGCAGCTCCTCGTAGGTGGGAAACACCAGCCGGCCGATGGTGGCGAGCGTCGCAAAGCCCATGCTCTCGGCTTCCCGCGCCCACTCGAGCAGCCGCGGACCCGGCGTGCCGGGGATGGTGTTGGGCAGTCCGACGCCGATGCGCATGTGGGGTGCTCCTTCTCGATGTGTGACGTGGCGTACGTCATGGGCCGTCTTGATTGCGTACTCAACTATAGCGGACGACATGGCATTCGGTCGCCTGTCGCCCGCATGGTGTCGGGCGCGTCCGTCGTGTCAACGGTGATGAAGCACGCGTCGGAGAAGGAGGTCGAGTCACCCAGCCCCACCAGCGTGAGCTGCTGGGCTGCCCCATCGGGCATGCTCGGATTGCCCACGGCGTTGGTGTCGATGTCGAGTGAGTGCCCGTCATGGAACAGCGTCGGGCCCTGCCATTGGGGTGTGTGGCCGAAGACGACGCGCTCGATGCCGGCGGCGCGGTAGCGCTCGAACTCGCCCGAATCCCAGGGCGTATCGAAGTAGCCGGACCGGACCCACAGGTGCTCCTCGGTGCTTACGCCAAGATCATCCGGGCCGAAGCCGGGAGCAAGTCCACCGTGGACGAAGAGGACGTCTCGCCAGCGTACCGCCTGCGGCAGGGATTCGAGCCATTCGAAGAAGCCGGGCGCGCAGGCTTCGATGGTGGCGGCCATCTGCTCCGCCTGGGCTACCCCCGACCCATCGCAGCCGTAGGCCGCCGCGGTCGCGACGCCGCCGTACTCGAGCCAGGTCTCGAGCCACTCGTGCTCACCGCGCCGCACCATCAGCGGCATGATCTCGTGGTTGCCGCGGGCCAGCACGACGGCACCGCCTGACGCCGCAGCCTCGTCCTGCAGGCGACGAAGGAGGGCGACCATGCCGCGGACATCAGCTCCGCGGTCGATGTAGTCGCCGCAACCCACCAGTGCCGTCCCGGGGGGCGCGATCCAGCGCCGTTCCTCGTCGATGAGGCCGGCTTGCTGCAGGGCGCTCGTCAGGGCCGAGGTGACCCCGTGCGCATCGCTGAACGCCCACACCGACCAGTCCTGGGGCAGATGGGGGAGGCGGGGGTCGAGCATGCGCCCAGTATCGCAAGTCCGATGCGTCGGCCGCTCCATCGGGCTCCGGCGGCGCCCCATCAAGGTCAGCTCCGCCCACGCCGGGCATCTCCAGCACGCTAGGCTGGTCAAGGCGCCCGCCCCGGGCAGCCGGTGTGTCACAGCGCCAGGGAGGGATGATCCGCATGGCCGAGACGGGTGCGAAGCGCGACCGTGTACCGCTCTGGTTGGCCGTCGCCATCACCGTGGTGGTGAGCCTGCCCTTCGGCCTCTGGCTGGGTGACTACAACCTGCCGCTGTGGGTGAGCTTCATCGTCTGGGCCGAATACTTCGTGCTCGGCGGCACCCCTGCCGCGCTCCGCGTCATCATCCCGGCCTACCTGCTCGGGGTCCTTGGTGCCACGGGCGTCACCACCTTCACGGCCGTGCTGGAACGGGTGCTCGACGGTGCCGGCCTGGTCGCCGAGGATGACGTGGCCGCGTTCGCCGGCTTGTTCGTGGGTTTCTGCGTCTTCCTCTATGCCGTCCGCTGGGTGCCGCTGCCGCTCTTCGGGTCGGCCTCCCTGCCGTTCTTCAACGGCGTGTCGATGATGCTCGGGGTCCTGTTCACCTCAGCCTTCATCAGCGCGGCCCCGGCGGGCGTCGATCCCATCCTGGAGCCGGCGGTGGCCGCCGTCGGCGCTGGGCTGGCGGGGTTGCTGGGGGGCTTCCTGGGCTGGTTCAACGTGACCATCCTCTTCCAGGTTCCGACCGAACACCCCGCTCCACTGGAGTCCTGACGAGGCGCAGGTCTCGGGCAAGTGGAAGGGCCCTCCTGCTCGAGGCAGAAGGGCCCATGCTGGTCAGCTTGCTCAGGCTCGAGGCCCGTCAGCTACCAATCGCAGCGATTGGGCGGATCTTCGGGATCGCACTCGGCCTCGGTCTGGATCTGCTCGATCAGCTCGAGAGCCTGATCGGGGTCGAGGAGGATGGCCTCGCCGACCGTGCCATCCTCGTTGAAGGGCGTGTAGGACGAGTTGACCGCGTTGACGCCGCCGGCGGTGTACGTTCCGGGACCGGTGATGCCCTCGTAGTCGATGTCCTGGCCGTCGCGGATGAGCGCCAGGCAGTCGGTGTACGTGTAGCAGACCTCGCCAGGCTCGTCGCCGACCTCGAACATCGCGGGAGCCCACTCACTCGCGTTGTACGAGCCGGCGGCTTCGACGGCCAGCGCCGTCAGGACCATCAGGTCGTAGGTCGAGAAGTGGTACTGGTCCTCCGGCCCACCGAACTGCTCGACGTCGGCCGTCTCGTTCCACAGCGCGGAGTAGAAGTCCCACGCCGGGGTGGTGGTATTCGGCGAGAAGGCCGCGAAACCGATGCCCTGCTGGCTGGCGATGGGCTCGGTGCCGAGGGTGTCGATGAACTCCTTGAGTACCCAGCCGGTCTCGCCGATCCAGTTGAGCGACAGTCCGGCCTCGGCCGCCTGCTTGATGAGCGTGGCTGACTCGGTGGACCCGGCCTGGACGATGACTGCGTCGGGAGCGAGGCCCGCGATGCGCTGAGCCTCCGCCCGGTAGGACGGCTGCTCGGCGGGGACGTCGATGCGGGCGAGGACTTCGATACCCAGCGCCTCGGCGCCCTTCTCCGCCGCGTCGGCCGCGAGCTGGAAGCCCTCGACCTGGGTGGCGAAGATGACGACGCTCTCGGCGCCGATCGACTCGGCGTAGAGGCTGCCCGAGGTGCCCAGCGCCTCGTCGAGTCCCTGTGCTCGGAAGAGCGGCTCGGCTCCTCGGCCGCCCAGGTTGCCCGGGATGGAGCCGCCGTGCACGGTCGGCCCGAGGGGCGAGTCGTTCTCCTGCCACCACTCCATCATGAAGTCGCGGTAGGTCCGGTATCCGTGAGAGATGCTCACGACGATCTCAGCGCCGTGCTTCTCGAGGCAGTTCCTGGCAGCCTGGGCCTCGCCGACCGTGCCGAGGTCCTCGGCATAGAACTCCCACGTCCGCCCCAGCGGCGGGTCTTCGTTGATGACGTTTGCGATGGGCCAGGCGACGTCGTTGGTGAGCGACGGTCCGTACGGCGCGAACTCACCGGTGTAGTAGGCCAGCTCGCAGACCGCCACCGGCTCGCCCTCGGACTGCGCCGCGACAGCGCCGCCGATGCTCGTGGCGAGTAGGGCCGACGCGGCGATCATCACCGCGACCCGGCCCGACTGGATCCTCCCGATCATCATGAACGTTCCTCCTTCTGTGGTCTGGACCGAAGTACATAGCTCGTCAGATCCGGTAACCCTCCTTCAGCTGCTGCGTGGTCACGTCGGCGGCGTCCACCACCGCCTGCGCCTCGCCGAGGCTCAGCACCATCACCCGGTCGGCTACCTCCAGGGCCTTGGTCGCGTTCTGCTCGGCGAGCACGATCGCGACCCCTCGGGTCTCGTGCATCTGTCTGATCTTGCCCATGAAGAGATCGACATAGAGCGGCGAGAGGCCGGCGGTCGGCTCGTCCAGCAGCAGCACCTTGGGGTCCTGCATGAGGGCGCGCCCGCAGGCGACCATGCGCGATTCACCGCCGCTGAGCGTCCCCGCCAGCTGTCGCTGCATGGCCTTGAGGTCGGGAAAGAGCTCAAGCACCTCGGCCATGCGGTCCTGGTGTGATCGTGCACCGATCATCCCGCCGACGCGCAGGTTCTCCAGCACGGTGAGGTTGGCGAAGACACCCTGTTCCTGGGGCACGTACGCGATGCCCCGCATCGCGGTCTCATACGGGGGCAGGCGAGAGACGTCCTCGCCGGCGAAGCGGATGGTGCCGTCCATGAGCGGAAGCAGACGCGCCAGCGTCGCGAGCAGCGTCGTCTTGCCGGCGCCGTTGGCGCCGAGCACGGCGAAGACCTCGTTGCCAACCGTGAAGTCGAGGCCCTTGAGCACGGTGACGCCATCGTAGCCGCTGCGCAGGCCCGCGACCTCGATGGTCGCAGGTGCGGTCGTCTCAGACATGGCCCTCTCCCAGGTACTTCTCGACGACCGTGCGGTTCTCGCGGATGGACTCGGGGTCGCCGCGCAGGATGACGCTTCCCTCCGCCATGAAGTGGACCATTTCGCAGAGGTTCCAGATGACGTTCAGATCGTGCTCGACGACGATCACGGAGGTGCCCGTCGCTGCCAGCTCCCGCACTACCAGCATGACCTTCTCGGTGAGGTCGTCCGGCAGCCCGGCAGTGGGCTCGTCGAGCAGGAGGAAGCTCGGCCGCAGCAGCAGGCAGCGGATGATGTCGAGCAGCTTCTTCTCGCCCGCGGACAGTGCGAAGGCGGTCGGGTCGCCAAAGCCGAAGAAGTCCAGGTAGTGCCGCATCTGCTCTACGTGTTCGCGGAAGACGGACCGCTCGGCGAAGACGCGGTGGGGCTTCTCGTAGCTCGCCTCTGTCACCGAGAGCAGCAGCGAGTCCCAGATGGTGAGCTTGTCGAAGTCCATGATGACCTGGTTGGATTTCACCACGCCGTAGTGCGCCATGCGGTGCGTGGGCTGCGAGGAGAGCACGATCTCGACACCGCTGGGTGGCCGCAGGCTGACGGTCCCGAGGTCGAGCGGGATGGAATGCATGACCATGCGCATGAGGGTGGTCTTGCCGGCGCCGGTCGGGCCGATCAGGCCCTCGATGGGCCGTTCGCCCAGGACCAGCTCGTCGACGTCGACGACGACACGGCCGGCGAAGCTCTTGACGGCGCCACGAACGTGGATCTGTGGCCGGGACACTTCCGCTGCGACCGTGACGTCATTTGCCATGGAGCTTCTCCATCAGCTTGTCGCGCCGCATGTCACCCAGGATCCCCAGGGGGCGGAACAGCAGGACCAGGATGAGGGTGGCACCGAAGATCGCTTCCCGGAGCACCGGGATAGCCTGCGTGTACCACTCCCTGGGCAATGGCAGGTACGACTGGATGATGATGTCGAAGAGACCGACCGTCAGCAGGACCCCGATGACGGCGCCCCAGACGCGAGCCGTGCCGCCAAGAACCAGGCCGACCATCACTGCCAGCGTGAGGTCCACGCCCAGGTTGTTGATGTCGAGGAAGCGGACCATCACCCCGAACAGCGCTCCCAGCAGGCCCATGAGCGCGGAGGTGAAGGCGAAGAGCAGGAGCTTGGTGCGGTAGGTCGACTTGCCGAGGCTGCGGGCCAGGGCCTCGTTGCCACCGGTGGCGATGAGCAACCGTCCATAGGGCGAGCGGTGGACCTGGCGGACGTAGAGGAAGATGGCGACGACCACGATGGCGACGATCAGCAGCCACAGGAACTCGTTCTGCTTCACGGTGCCGATGTTGAACGGGAACCGGAGGCCGCCCATGCCCAGGGCGCCGCCGGTGAGGTCCTTCTCGGTGGTGGCCAGGATGAGCACGATGGTGGCGAAGCCCAGCGTCTCCACCAGGACGCCGTCGATATCCAGGTCCGAGATCAGCCAGCCGATGACCAGGCCGGCAAGGCCGGTGATGGCGGTGGCGAGCGTCACGCAGACAAGGAACTGCCAAGGGTCACCGAAGGGCCAGTCGACGCGCACGTAGAGGACCCCGAAGGCGTACATGCCGAGGCCCCAGAAGCCGACGATGCCGAAGTTGGCGATGCGGGTGAGGCCGAGCTGGAGGTGCAGCAGCAGGGCCAATCCGATGATCATGGCGACCTCGAAGAGGCCGGCGATGAGGAAGGCGTCAAGCCAGTCGAGCGTCATCGCACTACACCTTCGCTGTCTCTGTGAGCCGTCGGCCGAACAGCTTCAGCAAGGCCATGAAGACGACGATCAGGGCGAGCTGGGCATAGAGCACCTGGCCGAACGATAGGGTCATCGCCGCCACGGCGATGCCGGTGGCCACGCCGACGGCGATGACACCGCCCAGGCCCCACCGTCCGCCCACCAGCACGACCAGCAGGATGAAGAGGAACTGCCGCCAGCCGAGGAGCGGGGCGACCGACGAGCCGACACCGTAGAACGCTCCGGCCAGTCCGCCGGCGATGCCGGCGATGAACCAGATCATCACCGTCACCACGAGGGGTCGGATGCCGCTCGCCTGGGCCAGCTTCTCGTCACTCGCGAGCGCCCGGATCTGGAGGCCATAGCTGGAGCGCTGGATGAAGAGGTAGATCAGCAGGGAGAGGATGGCCACGCTCACGAGCGCGACGAGGCGGAAGGAGGTCACGCCCACGCCGAGGACCCAGACGGTGTCGGGTGGCGGGACATCGAAGAAGCGGACCGGGTAGCCGAAGATGAACTGCAGCCCGTGGCGCAGGAAGATGGCCAGGCCGAAGGAGATGATGATCAACTCCAGCGCACCCACGTTGCGGCGCTTGGCCGGACGGAAGATCAGCAGGTAGGTGGCGACGCTCAGCAGGCCGGTCATGATGGCGGTGGGGAGGAGCACGGCGTAGAAGTCGAGGCTGTAGGTCGTGTTCAGCCACATGCCGAAGTACGCTCCCAGCGTCACCGTCTCCGCATAGGCGACGTTGATGAGGCCGGTCAGGCGGTAGAGGAGGGCGAAGCCGATGGCTGCCAGGACCAGGGGCGCCTGCTCGGTGAGGCCGATGACGACCGACTGGGTGATGAAGTCCATCAGCCGTGGCTCCCGCCGGCTGGCGCTCCCGTCGGTCGCCGGTGCATGCGCGAGGATCCCGGAGTCCGTCTCTGGTATGGCACGCTGTCCCTCACGCCGTCAGGCTCCTCATGCACAGGACGTCACCGGGCCTTCACTGGCAAGCAGCTTGCGCACCCGCTGGGCTACGCGCTCGGCCGACAGACAATACATGTCCAGCAGCTCCTGGTCGGTGGCCGATTCGGTGTAGTGGTCCTGGATGCCGATGCGGTCGACGCGCGTCGGTCGGTGCTCGCTGAGCGTCTCGGCCACGGCGCCGCCAAGGCCGCCGATGACGGTGTGCTCCTCGATGGTCACGACCCGTCCCGTGCGTTCGGCGGCAGCCACGATGCCGGCCACGTCGAGGGGCTTGATGGTGGACACGTGCACGACGTGCGCCTCGACGCCATCGGCCGCCAGGATGTCGGCCGCATCGACCACGCGCGGCGTCTGGGTGCCGGTGCTGATGAGGGTGATATCGCCGCCCTCGCGTACGACCTTCACCTTGCCGAACTGGAACTTGTGGCCGGGCTCGAAGAGCGTCTGCGTGACGTCGCGCACGAGGCGGATGAAGACCGGCCCGTCGTACTCGACGGACCACGTCAAGACCGCCTTGGTCTCGACCTCGTCGGCGGGGGAGATGACCACCATGCCGGGCATGGCCCGCGCGATGGAGATGTCGTCCACGATCTGGTGGGTCTTGCCGGCCTTGCCGGTGAAGAGCCCGGTGTAGCCCGCGGTGATCTTCACGTTCGCCCCCGTCTGCGCGATGAGCACGCGGATCTGGTCGAGCGGACGGTGCAGGGCGAAGGCGACGAAGGTGCTGATGAAGGGCACCAGGCCGACCTTGGCCATGCCGGCCGCCACGCCCAGCATGTTCTGCTCGGCGATGCCCATCTGGAAGAAGCGCTCGGGGTAGGCGTCCTCGAACAGCTTGGCCTGGGTGGAGCTGCCGAGGTCGCCGTCGAGCACGACGATGCGGGGATCGCTCGCGGCGAGCGCCGTGATGGTCTCCCCGAAGACCAGGCGAAGTGGCTTGCCCATCGGCAGCGTCATGCGTCCCCCCCGTCGCTCTCGCCGAGCTCGGCCATGGCGATGGCGAACTCCTCCTCGGTGGGCACCCCCATGTGCCACTGGTAGTTGCCGGCCATGTAGCTCACACCGTAGCCCTTGAGGGTGTTGGCGATGACGGCGGTGGGCCGGCCGGTCGGCTGGGCCGCCTCCTCGAGCACGCGCACCACCTCGAGCATGTCGTTGCCGGCCATCTCCAGGACACGCCAGCCGAAAGCCCTGAAGCGCGCGACCAGGTCACCCGGGTCCTCCGGTGGCAGGCGATGGGTCGCCGAATCGCCACGCCAGCCGAACTGCTGGAACTTGTTGTGGTCGACGATGGCGATGAGGTTGTCCAGGCCATACCGTGGCGCCACGTGGGCGGCCTCCCAGACCTGCCCTTCCTGGCACTCACCGTCACCCAGCAGCACCCAGGTGAGGAAGCCCTGGCCCAGGTACCTGGCCCCGAGGGCCATGCCCAGCCCTGCCGAGAGGCCCATGCCCAGCGAACCCGTGGAGATGTCGATGCCGGGCAGCTTGTTCATGTCGGGGTGACCCTGGAGCCGCGAGCCCTTCTGGTTGAAGGTGAACATCTCCTCGGGATCGAAGTAGCCGGCCAGCGCCATGGCAGCGTACTGGCCGAGCGCGGAGTGTCCCTTGCTGAGGATGAAGCGGTCACGCTCGGGCCAGCCGGGCTCACCGGGCCGGATGCGCAGGATGCGGCCGTAGAGGGCGGCGAGGATGTCGGCCGCCGAGAGGGGTCCGCCGACATGGCCCACCTTGCACTGCGCGACGGTGCGGATGACGGCCACGCGGATGCGCCGGGCCATGTCCTCCAGGCGAGCGATCTCCTCCGCCGTCGCGCCGCCGGCTACGTCCGCGGTCATCAGGGCTTGCCCTTCTCATACGAGCCGGGAACCACCGGCGGACTGAAGAAGCAGGCGATCTCGAGCGGCTCGGGCCCGTCGGACTCGGTCGCGTGGGGCGTGCCGGGGCTGACCCACACGACGGCGCCGGGTTCCAGCTCGCCGACCCCATCAGGGGTGATGATCCGTCCGCGGCCGGACACGCAGTAGATGGTCTCCTCCTGCGTGTCGTGGACGTGGCCCTCGGGCTTGCTGCCGGCGGGGAAGATGGAGACGCCGAAGGAGATGCGCTCGGTGGCGATGTTCTGTGGGCCCAGGTACGTATGCCAGTCACGCCCGGGCAGGGGATAGACCTCCGCTTCGGCGCGTCCCACCCGCTTCATCATCAGAGCACCTCATTGCATCCCTGTGGCGCCTGTCCCCCGAGCCTCCCGAGCCCAGGAACTATCACAATCGATTATCGAGGATACGCTTTCAGGCCCGCCCAATGTCAAGTGGCTCGCAACTTGGGGGCCATCGGGACTGACGACAGGACACCCGACGGCCTGTGCCGGGGAACGGGTCGCCGGCGTGCGCGGTCGTGCTTTCGGGCCGTCCGGACCCATCCGACAGTGACCACGGACACGCGCCGCCTCGGTTGACTCGCGTACGCTGGGGGACGTATGGTCATCGGTAATCGATTATCGAAGACCACTGGACCACGACGGAGCGATCCGAGGGGCGGTGGTGGAGGGGTGCCGCTGGAGACCACACGCATCTCGTACGGCTCTTGGAGCGAGCCCACGTCCCGGCACGGTCGTGGAGGACGACCGGCAAGCATATGGAGGAGAACGACCAATGGGGCTCATGGACGATCAGGTCCTGGGGCAATTCCTCGGGGATGAGACGTTCCCCATCGAGTGGACGTCGGAGACCGAGAAGCGGCTCTTCTGGGTATACGACGATCTGCACTGCCCGAAACCGCTCAGCCCGATGTACGAGGACATCGGTGGCTGGTGGCTCTCCTGTGACCACATGTTCCGCCGCTTCGGCACGCCCTTCGCCACCGACTGGATCTACAAGAACATCAACGGCTACCTGTACACGACGGCCATCCCGGCCGAGGCCGGCATCTCCGTCGACACGCAGGAGTACAACTACCGCACCAACCCCATCGTGCCCGAGGCCCGGAATGCCGATTACGCCGGCACGATCGGGGCATACCTGGGTGTCGTCCTGCCGGTCTATGGCCACAACTTCGTGACCTGGTGGCGCGACCGCTTCGTGCCCGAGATGCAGCGCAACTTCGACTACATCGAGGGCATGCTCGAGCAGAAGGACGAGCTGAGCCTGGCGGACGTGGCGGTCCTGCTCGAGGACGCCATCGACATGCATGACCGCCACTGGAAGATCCACTGGATGCTGAACTTCGCGCAGCTGTCCGCGACGCTCAACCTGCGCGCCGTCATGGAGAAGACGCACGGCAAGGTCGATGACGTCCTCCTGGGCCGGCTGCAGAACTCCGGCAACGACAGGAACTGGGACAAGATCCGGTCGCTGTGGGAGATGAAGGAGGAGATCAAGGGCGACAGCGAGCTGCAGCAGCTCTTCGCTGCCAAGACCGCGGCCGAGATCGTGCCCGCGCTCAAGGCCAGCGAGCGCGGCCGACGCTTCATCGACGAGCGCGTCGTGCCCTACCAGCTGGAGTTCGGCTGGCACGCCGTCTGGAGCCACGAGTTCATCTTCCCCTCCTTCCGCGAGGACATGAACCCGGTCGTGCAGCTGGTGCGCGACCAGTACGCCTCCGACTACGACTACCCCACCAAGATCGCCGAGCTGCGGGCCGACATCGCCGCCGCCGCCGAGGAGATCCTCGAGGGTCTCGAGGGCGAGGCGCTCGAGGAGATGCGCGCCGCCAACGAGATCAACCTCAAGATGGCGCCACTGACACCGGACCACCACTTCTACATCGACCAGGGCGCCAACGCGCACGTCCGCCTGGTGCTCATCGCCATCGGCGAGAAGCTCGTCGCCCAGGGTGTCCTGGATCGGCCCGATGACGTCATCATGTTCCGCTACAACCAGCTGCGGGCCTTCATCGGCGACCCGGGCAGCATGGATGGACGCGCCATCGTGGCTGAAGCTCGCCAGAAGTGGGCTGCCGCGGAGAAGGTCCAGCCCAAGGACTGGGTCGGCACTGTCACGCAGGCACAGCTGGATTTCCCCTACCTGAACCTGTGGGGCTTCCCCGAGAAGTTCCACCGCTCCAAGGAGAAGGTCCAGGGCCAGGTCAAGGGCATCGCCGGCTCGCCCGGCGTGGTGGAAGGCATCGCCCGCGTCGTGTCGTCCGAAGCCGAGTTCGACAGCCTGCAGCAGGGCGAGATCCTCGTCTGCCAGATGACCAACCCCGCCTGGCAGGTGCTCTACGGCAAGATCATCGCCGTGGTCACCGACGCCGGCGGTACCGTCTCCCATCCGGCAGTGCTGGCCCGCGAGTACGGCATCCCGGCGGTCGTGGGGACCTCGACCGGCACGTTCGACATCAAGTCTGGTGACCGACTCCGCGTCGACGGCACGGCCGGCGTGGTCGAGATCCTCGGGAGCTAGTCGTATCCGCCATGACGGACGACGCGGGCATCACGCGCAGCGTCCTGAGCGAGCAGGTCAAGGGTCGCCTGTTGCAGGCGATCCTTGACGGCCGCTACCCTCCGGGCGCGCGCATCGTGGAGACGCGCGTGGCGCGTGAGTTCGGCACCAGCCAGGCGCCCGTGCGCGAGGCGTTGCGGGACCTGGAGGCGTTGGGGGTGGTCGAGACGGCCGCCTTCAAGGGTGCCCGCGTACGCGAGCCTGGCACCGAGGAGCTGCTGGAGGCGTTCGAGGTGCGCGCCATCCTCGAGGGCCACGGGGCGGTCCTTGCCATGGAGAACCTGGGTGAGCCTGAACTCGGGCGGCTGGAGGAGCTCATCGAGGACATGCGTGCGGCTGCCGCCGAGGGGGATGCCTTCCGTGAGGCCGCCATCGACACCGAGTTCCACCGCCTGATCATGCATCACTCAGGCAACGCCACGCTCGAACGAGTGTGGCGCACGCTCGAGCCGTTCTTGCGCACCTACATCACCCTCGTCTCGCCGGAGGTGGACCGCCAGGCGGTGGCCGACCGGCATATCCCCATCGTCGACGCCCTGCGCCGACAGAACGCAGCCCTCATCGAGGACGCCATGCGGGTGCACTTCGAGGCTGCGGCATCGGCGCTGGCCGAGGCCTGGCCCAACCACGGCAGCGGCAGCGCCGTCAGCGGGACTCCTGCCGGCGACGGGTCGCGGCCGAGCCAGCTGCCGGCCGTGCACATCTAGTCATCGAACGACCGAAAGGAAGCCATGAGTTCAGAGCTCGTACTCAGCCAGGAGATGTCGGCCGGCCCGGCGCGTCTCCGCGTCGACGTCCTCGGCGGCCCAGCCCGCGACAGCATCGTCAACGACATGGATTTCCTCAACTACCGGTTGGCTGCTGTCAGCATGGAGCCATCCGTCACGCTGTCTCAGCCAGACGTCATCTGGGATGTGGAGGCCGCGACGGACATCAGCTACGACGGCCATGCCATGCGCCTCAGCGGCGAGTGGTCCGTCGGGGCCATCCAGAAGATCCTCGTGACCATGCTTGCCCTGCGCATGGAGGCGCGCGGCCTGCATCCATCGCATTCATCGGCGGTGCGCTACCGCGACCAGTCGATCCTCTTCCTGGGTGGGGAATCGAATCACGGCAAGTCGATGGGGCAGATCGAGGCCTGCCGCCGCGGGGGCTTGCTCATCAGCACCGAGACCACCGTCATCGACGAGCAGGTCAACGCCGTCATGGGCTCCAAGTCGGTCTTCCTGCGCGAGAAGCGGGCCAAGGGCACCGAGCGTGCCGACAAGGCCGCGCCCACGCAAGGCGTGAGCAAGTTCTGGGGCGAGATGCCGACCTGGGAGGAGTATCCCGACATCAGCCGCATCGACGTCGTCGTGCTGCCGGCCATCGATGGCAACTTCGATCCCAGCACCAAGCAGCTGGGCGAGTTCGAGTCGCAGTTCCAGGCGTTCCATTCGCTGCAGAACTACTTCCTCACCAACGAGCTGCTGGCGCCCGGCTTCCCCATGCCGCTCGTCGACACCGAGGAGCTGCGCCGCCAGCGCGCCTCCTTCGTCCGTACCTTCGGCGACCGACCCTTCTACTTCGTTCGCGCAGCCACCCCGCAGGTGCTGATGGACGAGGTCGATCAGGTCCTGTAGGGACAGCGGCGGCGATGCGCAGGTTCGACTACGAGCGTCCGAAGTCGCTGGCCGAGGCGACTCGACTGCTGGCCGAGGCCGGTGAGGGCGGTCGCGTGCTGGCCGGTGGCACGGATCTCGTGGTGGGGCTGCGCGACGACTCCATCCAGCCCGCCGTGGTGGTCGACCTGAAGTGGGTGGAGGAGCTCGCCGGCCAGACCATCCGCAACTCGGACGGAGTCATCACCTTCGGCGCGCTTGCCACGATGGGTCAGATCGAGCG
>DATHSE010000116.1:0-3314 GCA_035464455.1 Anaerolineae bacterium
GATCATCCGCATGCTCATCGACCGCGATGCCATCGAGCACCGCGACGGCCGCTGGGTGGCCACCGACCGGGTCGTCGACATCGAGATCCCGCGCACGCTCCACGGCCTGCTCCTCGCGCGCATCGACCGTCTGCCCGACGAGGCTCGGCGCGTGCTGCGTGTGGCCGCCGTCATCGGGCGCACGTTCCCGGTGAGCGTGCTCGAGCGCGTGAGCCGAGGCTCGGCATGACGATCGCGCGCGACGCGGCACTCGGAAGGGACCTTGGCCTGCTCGAAGGCGCCGGCCTCATCTCGCTGGCCGCGTCGATGCCCGAGCTCGAGTACATCTTCCGCCACGCGCTCATCCAGGACGCCGCCTACGAGTCGCTGCTGAAACAGGAACGCCGCTCGCTCCATGCGCAGGTGGCGGAGACGCTGCTGGCACTCTACCCCGAGCGTCGTGACGAGCTCGCTCCCGTGCTCGCAAACCACCTCGAGCGGGCCGGCGATGAGGCTCGTGCGTTCGAGTATCTGGTGCTCGCTGCACGACAGGCCGCGGCTCGCTACGCACGCAAGGAGACCGTCGAGTTCGCTCGCCGAGCGCTCCTGTTACTACCCCTCGGTGATGACGTGAGCGCCCAGGACCGGCACCTGCGGGCCGAGCTGCGACTCATGCAGGCCGAGGCCGGGGGCGACTTCACGCCACTCGACGAGACGATGGCACTGCTCGAGGCCGTGGTGGCCGACGGGGAGGTCCTTGGCGACGTCGAGCTGTGCGCGCGGGCCTATCTCAGCATCGGCGCGCAACGAGCCTTGAGCGGCGCGCAGCTCGGCTCCAGCCCGGCGCTCGCGGAGGCGCTCCAGCGCGCCACCGAGCTGGCCGAGGCGAGTGGATCGGCAGAGCTCAAGGCGCTCGCGCTCATGCGCACCGGTCAGGCCCACTGGGCGGCGCTGAACCTGAAGGAGACGATCGAGCTCCTGGAGCAGGCTGTCCCGGCCCTCGTCGACGCCGGCTGCATCTACTGCGCCTCGGTCGCGGCCGGGTACCTGGGCACGGCCTATGGACACGTGGGCGATTTCGAGAAGGCCGTGCACTGGACCGACCGCTCCTACGAGCTGGGCGTGACCAGTGGCGACCCCAACGCCAGCCTCGACGCCGACCTCGCCCGGGCCATCGTGGAGAGCATCCGCGGCGACTCGGCTGCGGCCATCGCGTACGCCGACAAGGCGGCGGTGGCGGCGAAACGCGTGGACAACAAGGCCTGCGCCATGGTGGCCCACAGCGTCATCGGCGAGGGGCACCTGCGCGAAGGCGACCACGCGCAGGCCGTCATCGCGTTCGAGGCCAGCGCCGGGCTGGCGGCCTTCTGCGGGTACCTGCCGGTCAAGGTCCAGCAGACCGAGCTGCTGTTGCAGACGGCGAGGGCGCGGGGTGGCGTCGGCGAGATCGAAGCCGCCCGCTACGACCGCGCCATCGAGCTGGCACGCCAGTTCGGCGACCGGCTGGCCGAAGCGCAGCTCTTCGAGCAGCGGGCCTGGGACCGCATCGCCGCCGGCCAGGGTGCCCTGGCGGTGGGCGACCTGGAGCAGGCCCAGGCGATGTTCGAGACGCTGGGCGCCACGGCCCACCTACGTCGAGTCGCGGAGCTGCGCGCGTCGTGCGACACCGGCGCTGGTGGAGGCTCAGCCTGACGAGGGCTCACACAGGTCGTCAGCATCGGGCAGCCGATCGCTTCGGCGTGAGCCATCGTACGCAGCCGGTCTTCGCCGCGGAACCACCGGTAGCAGGCCCCTCTCGCGTGCCTCGACTACGGCGTCCATGAAGCGCGTGAGGAGACGGCGATCGGCGGGGGCGTCGGCGGCTTGCCCGCAGAGGATCCAGAGCGAAATCGAGGCGGCGCCAACGACCTGTCTGGCCCCATTCGGATGGGACCGAAGGCTCTTTCGACGAAGGCCGGCTGCAGGACAGGCTTGATCGCGTGCCCATCCAAGGAGGAGCAGATGGAGACGCATGCGCCCACGAGTCGGCCGGTGGCCGTACAGGCTGACGGAGTTCCAGATGCCGTAGCGGAGCGGCTGCACGTGCTGCTGAGTGGACTGGTGGCGCGCAAGGGAATACATCACGCCATCCTGGCCGTCGAGCGCGGCGACGGATCCTTGCGCTGGGTGGGAGCTGCCGGCGCTGCGGATGCGGAAGGGAGGCCGATGCGGCCCGATACGCCCTATTGGCTGGCAAGTGTCACGAAGCTCTACATCGCGGCAGCCGTCCTGAAGCTGCACGAGCGCAGGCGTATCGACCTGGACGAGCCGATCGCCACCTACCTGCCCCAGACGCTGATCGAGGGCATCCACCGGGTCGATGGCATCGACCGCAGCCATGAGATCACGGTCCGCCACCTGGTGTCCCATACGTCCGGGCTGGCCGACTATCTGATCGACGCCCCGAAGGGCAAGCCGAGCCTGTGGGATCGCCTCATGACCGAGGATGACCAGCGAGTGCCTGTGGAGGAAGCGACGCGCATCGTGCGCGACGATCTGACTCCCCACTTCCCTCCTCAACCGGCCGATGCCAAGCGGCAGAAGGCGCACTACTCCGACACGAACTTCCGTTTGCTCATCGCCATCATCGAGGCGGTGACGGGCCAGCCGCTCTCCGAGGCATTCGCCGAGTTGTTGCTCCAGCCACTGGATCTGCGACGGACATGGGTACCGGGTGACCGGCCCATCGAACAGGTTCCGACTCCGGCGGCCTTCTGGACCGGCGACGACGTCCTCGACCGACCCCGCTGTCTCAGTTCGCTGATGGACCTCTACAGCACGGCAGAGGACAGCCTGGAGTTCCTGCGGGCCGTGATGAGCGGCAGGGTGTTCGATGATCCCGCCACGGCTGGGCTGATGCAGGGGCGCTGGAACACCTTCGGCTTCTCGCTGAGTCCGACGCCTCGGTCGCCAACCTGGCCGATCGAGTATGGGCTGGGCATCATGCGGCTCAGGATGCCACGCCTGCTTCGGCCGTTCTTCCGGACGCCCACCATCGTTGGTCATACCGGGGTGAGTGGATCGTGGCTCTTCCACTCCCCAGAGCGGGACCTGTTCCTGGCAGGTACGGTCGACCAGACGGCGGCGGCACCTCTACCCTTCCGGTTCGTGCCGAAGGTCCCCTCCGCGCTGATTTGAGGACCGGACCGCTTCCACGCCGATGCGCAGGACATCCAAAGCGTCGCCTTCGGCCTGCTGGCGGGCTGGTTCCTCTTCTGAGCGACCGGCGCTAGATGTACGCACCCGCCTGCGAGCGGCCCTCGCAACCATCGGGGGCCTGGCCCTCGCCGCCACGC
>DATHSE010000117.1:0-8285 GCA_035464455.1 Anaerolineae bacterium
CTCGCTGGCCGGCGGCCGGGGCACCATCGTAGGTACGCTCATCGGCGCCTTCGTCATCGGCGTCCTCACCGTGGGCCTCAACCAGCTGGGCGTCTCGTCCTTCTGGCAACAGGTCATCAAGGGCGTCGTCATCGTGCTGGCGCTCATCATCGACCAGCTCCAGCAGCGCGCCGAGCGGCGCCTGGCCCTGCAGCAGCAAGCTGCCCAGATCGGCACCGCACCCGACGAGACCACAGCGACCACCGACGACAGCTGAAAGGAGGAGCGACCAAGGTAGGCCGAATCGCGAACGCAACCGAGTGGAGCTCACCGTGCCGGAAGCGCCGGCGAGCGAACCGAGTGAAGTGGAGGAACGGATGTTCAAGAAGACTGGACTGCGCAGCGCGCTCGTCATCAGCGCCGTCGTGGCGTTGACGGCCTCCCAAGGCATCGTCGCGGTCGCGCAGGACGACGAGATGGCCGAGAAGGGCATGATCTGCGTAATCGTGCCGCCGGTGGAGAACCCCTTCTTCGGCGCCATGCAGCAGATCGCTGCCGACACCGCCGAGGGCCTCGGCTACACCACCAACCGGCTCAACCATGGCGACGACGCCAACCTGCAGCTGGAGCTGTTCGAGACCTGCATCTCGCAGGGCGCGGTAGCCATCATCCTGGACAACGCGGGCGCAGACGCGACCGTGGCAGCGGTACAGGCGGCCAAGGACGCTGGCATCCCCAGCTTCCTCGTCGACCGTGAGATCACCCAGGAAGGCGTCGCCGTGGCACAGATCGTGTCGAACAACTACCAGGGCGCCACCATCCTGGCCGAGTACTTCGCCGAGCTGATGGGCGAGGAGGGTCCGTACATCGAGCTGACCGGCCGTGACACGGATACCAACGCGCAGGTCCGCTCCCAGGGTTACCACGACGTCCTCGACAGCATCGAGGGCTTGGAGATGGTCGCCCAGCAGACGGCCAACTGGAGCCAGACCGAGGGCTTCGACGTCACCGAGCAGCTGCTCCAGTCGAACCCCGAAGTCAAGGGCATCATCGCCGGCAACGACACCATGGCGCTCGGTGCCCAGGCAGCCGTCGAGGCGGCCGGCCGCGATGACATCATCGTCGTCGGCTTCGACGGCAGCGATGAAGCCATCATCTCCATCAACCAGGGTGCGCTGAAGGCCACCTCGCTCCAGCCGGTGGCCGAGATGGCCATCCAGGCAGCGATCCAGGCCGACGCGTATCTGACCGCCGGCAGCACCGAGCTCCCCGAGAAGCAGTCCATCGACATGGTCCTGCTGACCCCGGAGAACGCGTGTGACTACTACCAGTTCGCGCCGGTGGAGGCGGGCACCTCGCCCAACTGCCAGTAGCGCCAACCGAACCTCACGCGAGTGGCGGTCGGCTGGCTGACCGGCCGGCCGACGCTCGCAGCGCAGGCCGCGCGGGCCGATCCCCAAGGGAACGGCCGCGCGGCTTTCGTGTTGGTAGGGGAGCCTGGATTCGAACCAGGAACCAGTCGGATCTAAGCCGACCGCTCTAACCGTTGAGCTACTCCCCCCCGCGGAGCCTGTCGCGGCGGGGCGGACCTACGTCGATGCTAGCAGGCGGCGCCCATCGGGTGACTACGGCAGGAGCGGCCGCAGGATCTCGAAGATGATCACCAGCGCGAGGTAGACGATGGGGATGCTGGCGAAGAAGCCCAGCACACCTGCCCAGGGCGATCGACGCTTCTCGCCGGGCACCCCCGTCGGCAGCTCCACCCAGAGGTAGGTGAAGAGGCTGCCGCTGATGACGACGACCACGACGTAAACGATCGGACCCAGGTCCTGCAGGTAGCGGGGGAGCATGTCGTGGCTGACGAGCCAGTCGGTCAGCAGCAGGACCAGGCCGGCGACGAACGCGACCGCCACGTTGGCCAGCACCGCACGAACCACGGGCGGCGGGGCGTTGCGGGCCTGGCGCCAGCGGATCTCCAGCTCGGAACGCTGCCTGACTTCGCGTGCTGTCGTGGATGGCTCGGACCCGGGCGCCTCGGGTCGGTCGGGAGCTTGACTCACGCGCCATCCCCGTGGTCGAGGGGTCCGCTGATGATCGTCAACGATGGTCGGCGCGGCAGCGTCTCGGGCGTGTAGGCAGCGATCTCGGCGACGCGCTCGACGAAGCGCCGGAGCTCGCTCTCGCGGTTCCAGGCAGCCACGCTGGCGCGGACGAGATCGGCCTCCACGTCCGTCTCGACGATGGCGAAGATGCTGCGGCCCAGCTCGTCGGCGACCGCTTCGGCATCCCAGCCGTCGACTCGGAAGGCGGCCACGGCGCCATGAGCGTCGGGTCGAGCCACGAGCCGCACGCCCTCGATGGCGGCGAGCCCCTGGTACAGCTGGTCAGCCAGCGCGACGGTCCGCTCGATGGCCCAGGGCAGCTCCACGTACATCAGCAACCAACCCACGCTACGGGCGAGTGACAGCAGCGACCCGCGCGCGAACGGCGCACACGCCTGTCGCAGCCACGTGGGGAGCTCGGCACCAAGACCCGGCGCGAACCAGGCGATGGCCACCGCCTCAGGACCCAGCAGCCAGCGGTGGCTGTCGGCGATGACGACGTCGGCGCCCAGCGCCTGGACGTCGGTCGGCAGCGCTCCCAGGCTGAGACTGGCGTCCAGCAGCAGGCGGGCACCCGACCGGCGCGCGGCCTGGGCCACGGGTACGACCTCGGCCAGTCGACCGTCCCGGTCCACGTGTGCCATCGCCACCAGGGCGACCTCGGAGGGGAGCATGCGCGGCACCTCCGTCAGCGACTCGACCTGCGCACCCGCCACGTCAGCCACGTCGCGGATGGCGGCCGCCACGATGGGGTCCAGCCCCTCGAGCAGCAGCACCCGTTGCGCATCACCCTCCCGTCGCTCCAGCACCTCGATGGCGACGAGGCGTGCGGCCTCGGGGGTGCCGTGGGTCAGTACCACCCGCTCGGGCGATGCCTTGAGCACGGCAGCAGCCACCGCACGCGCCTCGCGCTCTCGCTGCTCCATGTCCTCGTCGCGCTCGGGTCCGGCGCGACCGACGCGCAGCTCCATCTCATCCGACTCGTGCACCGCTGCCATCGTCTCGGCCGGGATGGGACCCGCGAGGTGGGTCGAGAGGCTGATGCCGGCACCACTGGCGACCAGCACCTCTCGCAGGCCGCGGACACGGTCGAACCGGGCGGGCGGCTCGCTCATGGCCGGATGGGGGCGTGGGTCATGCGCACATCATCGCTCAGGCGTGCTGCGCCCGGTCGCTCGCGCGCTCATCGGTCAGCACGCCATGACGGCCCGCCGTCTGCAGCCGGGCATGCAGGGCCGCCACCGTGCTCAGGCGATCGGCTTCGGCTGGGTCCTTGTCGTCGCGGATGCGCACGATGCGCGGGAAGCGCAGGGCGAACCCGGATGCGTGCCGCCGGGAAGCGTGCACCACGTCGAAGGCGATCTCCACCACGATCCGCGGCTCCACCACCCGGTAGCGGCCGTGGCGGCTGATGGTGTGGGCCTCGAACCATCGGGTCATCTGGGCGATCTCCGCATCGGTCAGACCGCTGTAGGCCTTGCCGATGGTGACCAGTGCACCCTCGGGCGCGCCGGGTCGGTCGTCGAGCACGGCGAAGGTGTAGTCCGAGAGCACGCCGTGGCGTCGGCCGTGCCCGACCTCCACGCCCACGACCACGCAGTCCAGCGTGGTCAGCGCCTTCTTCAGCTTCAGCCAGGCGTAGCCGCGACGACCGGGCGCGTAGGGCGAGGCGGGATCCTTCAGCATCAGCCCCTCGTTGCCGCGCGACTGGGCTGCCTCGAAGATACGTTCCAGCTCCGCGGCGTCGGTCGCCTCGGCGAGGGCGGCCAGGCCGAAGCCGGGGATGTGCGGCAGCCTGAGAGCCTCCAGCCGCCGTCGGCGCTCGCGCAGAGGCAGCTGCAGCAGCGGCTCGGGTGGCCGTCCGCCCTCCCCCAACGCCAGTACGTCGAAGCCGACATAGATGACCGGCACTTCGGCGAGGATCGAGGCCGGCGGCTTCTTGCGGCCGAGCCGCGACTGGAGGGCAAGGAACGGCAGCACCAGGCCCTCTCGCCAGGCGAGGATCTCGCCGTCGAGGATGCCGTCCCAGGAGAGCCCGGCCGCGGCCCCCACGATCTCGGGGAACTGGGCGCTCACCTCGTTGAGGTCACGGCTGTAGAGCCGCACCTGCGCCCCCTGCCTGTGGAGCTGTGCGCGGATGCCGTCGTACTTGTCCTCGACCCACACCGGCGGGTGCAGTCGAGCCAGTGCCCCGGCCTCGTCGGCCACCGGCGAGGCCAGCATCGACTTCAACGGGTGGAAGAGGGCCAGGCGCGCCGAAGCAAGCGCGTCGTCGCGCGCCAGCTCGGCGGTCCGGCCGATGTCGCCGCTGAGCATGCCGGCCCACTGCACGGTCGCCAGCTCGCGCCCGAAGGCGATGGCGATGCCCTTCTCCAGGTGTCCCTCACGCAGACCGATGCGGAGCTCGCCACCCAGGATGGAGGTGAGATAGCGAGCGCTCAGTGGATCGGCGCGTGTCAGCAGTCCGCCGAAGACCGCCCCCTTGGCCTCGCGGCCACGCGCCTCGGCGAGCGCCCCGAAGCCGGTGGCCACGTCTGCCAGCATGAGCGTCGGTCCTTGCGGTGCGTGGCCGGACGCTGCCAGCACGTCGCCCACCGCCGTGCCCACGTCCGAGGTACGGTCGTAGGCCTGCCGCAAGGCACCCGCACCGGTTGCAGCCACTCTCTCCACGACGCTGGCGATGGCGGCCCAGCCGAGCCCGGTCCTGCGCTGGTCGCGCTCGGGAAAGGCACGACCGCTCAGGAACACGGCCGCGGTGGCCAGGTCGGCAGCGTCGAGGGTGCGCAGGTAGTCGGCCACGATGGCGCTCTTCTCCGACGTCCTGCGCGTGACCCGGACGCGCTCGGCCGTCTCGGCCCAGCGTCGCATCGATCCCATGCTCGCGTCGTACATCAGCCCATGCTACGTGGCATGCCGCACGGGCTCGTGGGACGTGCTCGCGGGCGCGCTTGCAGCCGGCCGGGTGCGCTAGCATCGCTGGCCATGGTCACGCTCGAGCGGCAGCGACAGGTCTGGCACCCCGCCACCATCGAGGGCGAGCGGGTGCTGCTGCGGCACCACCGGCCGGACGACCTCGCTGATGTCCGGCGCTGGTATCTCGATCCGGAGCTGGGCCGGCTGACCCGCTACTCCCTGCGGCCGATGAGCGTGGAGGAGATCGACCGCTTCTTCCACGCGCGACTGCTGTCAGCCGAGCAAGTCGGCTATGCCATCGTCGTGCGCGAGAGCGGGCGGCTGATCGGCTCGACCACCTTCAGCAATCTCGATGCCGACAACGGCTCCACGCTGTTCCACATCAGCATCGGCGAGCCCGACGCACGAGGTGAGGGCTACGGCACCGAAGCCACCGAGCTGATGCTGTGGCTGGCCTTCGAGCGCATCGGTCTGCACCGCGTGGCGCTCTCGGTGTTCAGCTTCAACTCGCGCGCCATCCGCAGCTACGAGAAGGCCGGCTTCAGGCTGGAGGGGCGCCACCGCGAAGCCATCGTCCGCGATGGCGGGCGCTGGGATGAGCTGACCATGGGCATCCTCGCCGCCGAGTACCAGGCTCGGCGCGCGGCACGGAGGGCGATGGGCGATACATGACCGATCCCGACGCCGACCTCCTGCGCGACACCGACCTCGACCCTGTCACCGTCCGCATCGACTACCAGCAGGGCAGCCTCTACGCAGCCGAACTCGACCCGGACCCGGTGGTGCAGTTCAGGCACTGGCTTGCCGCGGCAGCCGAAGCAGGCATCCGGGAGCCCAACGCCATGACGCTCGCGACCGCCGGCGCCGAGGGTGCGCCTTCTGCGCGCATCGTGCTGCTACGCGGCGTCGACGCCCGCGGCTTCACCTGGTACACCAACCGCGAGTCGCTGAAAGGGCGCGACCTTGCCGCAAACCCGCGCGCTGCGCTCGTCTTCCACTGGGAGAGCCTCGAGCGCCAGGTTCGCGTGAGCGGACCGGTGCAGGTCATCGATGAGTCGGAGTCGGCGGCCTACTTCGCGGGCCGGCCGCGCAAGAGTCAGTTGTCGGCGTGGGCCTCGCCACAGGGGCGTCCCCTGGCCGGCCGGGACGAGCTGGTCGCCGCCACCGAGCGCATCGCCGCACGCTATCCCGGCGACGTTCCGCTGCCACCCTTCTGGGGCGGCTACCGCCTGTCACCCGAGATGGTCGAGTTCTGGCAGGGGCGCCGCAGCCGCATGCACGATCGCTTCGCCTACCTGCGAGAGGCGGACGGCTGGCGCATCGAGCGGCTGGCACCCTAGCCCGACAGATCAAACCAAGCGTTCGCTGAGTCAGCCGGCTGCCGCCGGCGCGGCGGTCAACCCGAGAGCAACAACAGGGCGCCCAGCGCGATCATGACGAGCCCGGCAGCGACGCTGGCCGCCCGTCGCCGGCCCTCATCGCCGAGCCACCTGCGGGCCGTGGACGCTGCCAGCACCCAGGCGCTGTCGCAGACGATGGCGATGGTGCAGAACAGGGCACCCAGCAGCACCATCTGCGCGGCGGCCATCCCGACCGCGGGCTGGACATACTGCGGCAGCAGCGCGGCCAGGAAGACGATCGACTTGGGGTTGCTGGCGCCGACCACGAAACCGTCGCGCAACATGGCCATCGATCGATCTGCGGTTGCGGTCGTCTCGCTGGCGGCGGAGCCGGATCTGGACTCGCCGGCGGCGGAGCCGGAGTCGGCGGCGGATCTGGATGTGCCGGCAGGGCCGGATCTGGACTCGCCGGCGGCGGAGCTGGATGTGCCGGCAGGGCCGGAGTCGAGGCCGGCTGTGCCGGGATCGAGGCCGGCTGTGGTCCGCTCGCGATGCCGGATGGCGTCCACGCCCAGCCACACCAGGTAGGCGGCACCCACCAGCTTGAGGGCGGTGTAGACCTCCGTGGAGCCACTGACCACCACGCCCAGCCCGATCGCCACGACCACGACCTGCGCGAAAAGGCCGGCGGCGTTACCGAGGACGGTCAAGAGCGCCGGTCGCCGGCCGTCGCTGATGGCCCTGCTGACGGCGAAGAGGACGCTGGGTCCCGGGATGACGATGATGGCGAACGAGACGAGGGCGAACCCGACCACCGGCGACTCACTCATGCCGACATCCTGGCGCCACCATGGCCGCCATGATCACCGTATCGTTGGAACTCTGCGACTACGGCAGCCATAATCGTGGTCATGGACCGAATCGACCGCGATATCCTCACTCAGCTCGAACGGAATGGGCGCATGCGCTGGGGCGAGCTGGCCGCCGCCGTGCACCTCTCGCCCAGCGCCGTCGCGGAGCGCGTCCGGCGCCTGCAGCGCGCTGGCGTCATCACGGGCTTCTCGGTGCTCCGGGACTGGCCCACGCTTGGACGACCGATCCACGCTTTCATCGACGTCAAGCTGGCGCCAGGCGCCAGCGGCGCCGAGTTCGAGTCGGAGCTGGCGCTGGAAGATGCGGTCACATGCGCCTACCACGTCACTGGCCGCCATGACTACCTGGTGACCGGCCACTTCGCCGACCTGCGGGCAGTCGACACGCTGCTGGGCAGGCTGAAGGCGGGCGGGCTCGTGGCTGAGACCGAGACGCGCTTCGTGCTTCGTTCGGTGGAGGCTGTCACTCCGGCCGACTGACGCCGACAGGGGGCGCCTCGTGGACGCGGTGCGGGTCGTGGACGCGGTGCTCGGCGTGGGACGGGACTCGCCCCATGGGCACCTGCCGCTCAGCGCAAGGTTCTTGGTCGTTTGTCCGCATGGGGCCCCGTAGGCGGTGACTCCGTCTGAAGTATGGAAGGGAAGTGCATACACTTGCAGACCGTCGCCGCTACGTGAATGAATATGCGATGAGCATGCACACGCGACGCATACCCTAGCCAGTCGGGCCGCTGCCACGCCACTTACGGGGCTCCGGGCGGACAAATGACCGGGAACTGGCTCGCACAGATCGCCACGTCGCCGGCTGTGCCGCCCTCGGGGGCTTGCCACGTCGCCGGCTGTGGCCCACGGACCTGCCGGCCCCGGCATGACGAACGGGCACCTGGCTTGCGGCCGGATGCCCGTCGAGTCGTGTGACGTGGGGGGTTACGCGGTGGCGGTGCGGTGTGCGGGCGCGCTCCAGGAGTGCAGGGTGCGGATGTACTGAGCGCGCTCGAAGGTGGTCGGATCCTCGACGCTGCCCTGGCTGGCAGAGCCGCGCAGCTGCATGACGGAGCTGTACTCGTTCTCCTCCAGCC
>DATHSE010000118.1:0-1937 GCA_035464455.1 Anaerolineae bacterium
ACGGGGCCTGAGCCGATGACGAGCGCGGCGGGCCGCTCCACCGGGGCGGCCTCGGGCGGCGAGCCGGCCGCCGCGTAGGTGGCGTAGAAGTAGGGCGTCTCAGCCGCGAACTCGGCAGCGCAGGTGTCGACCATGGCGAAACCCGGCCGCAGCCCCAGCCCCTGGCGGCGGTGCGTCACGGCAGCGGCGCCGAGGCCGGTGAGCGAGCCGATGTCGCGATCGCTGAACGAGGCGCGCTTGGCCGAGACGAGCAGTCCGTCGCTCAAGGCGGGGCCCTCGTCGCGCATGCGGCGCTCGAGCTCGGCGAGACGCTCCATCTCGGAGAGGAACCAGGGCGCGATGCCGGTCACCCGCTGCACGTCGAGCGCCGACATGCCACGCCTCAGCAGGGCCAACACGCGCCAGAGTCGGGAATCGGAGGGCTGCAGGAAGCTCGCCAGCAGCGTCGCATGCGAGGCCGGAACGGCGTCGTCACCGCCCGCCACGACCAGGCCGTCCGGGCTCATGAGGACGTCGGCGAAGGCAGCCTCGCGGCCGAGCGACCGCAGCGGGATGGGCGCACGCTCGCCTCCACGGATGCCGGCTGCCCATCCAGCCAGCACATCGAGCGTGGGCACCCAGGCCGGGTCCTCGGCGAGGAAGCCGGCACCCGCCTGCTCGAGACCGCGCAGGGCCTTGTTGAGGGCGGACCCGAAGGTGCGGTCGATGGCCATCACCTCCCCGGTCGCCTTCATCTGCGAACCCAGGGCACGGTCGGCCCGCGGGAACTTGTCGAAGGGGAAGCGTGGCAGCTTGACCACCACGTAGTCGAGCGCAGGCTCGAAGGCCGCCACGGTCGTGCCGGTGATGGCGTTGGGGATCTCGTCGAGGCGCCGACCGATGGCGATCTGCGCCGCGACGCGCGCGATGGGGTAGCCGGTCGCCTTCGACGCCAGCGCCGACGAGCGGCTCACCCGCGGGTTGACCTCGATGACGGCGTACTCGCTCGCGTCGGGTGAGAGCGCGAACTGGACGTTGCAGCCACCCTCCACGCCCAGTGCCCGGATGATGTCGAGCGCAGCCGTCCGTAGACGCTGGTGCACCGGGTCGGGCAGCGTCTGCACCGGCGCCACCACGATGGAATCCCCGGTGTGCACGCCCAGTGGATCGACGTTCTCCATCGAGCACACCGCGATGCAGGTGTCGGCCGCATCGCGCATGACCTCGTACTCGATCTCCTGCCAGCCGGTCAGGTAGCGCTCCACCATCACCTGGCCGATGGGGCTCAGCCGCAACCCGGCGCGCACGCGCTCATCGAAGGCCTCGCGACTGTCCACGATGCCGCCACCGGTGCCGCCGAGGGTGAACGCCGGTCGCACGATGGCGGGCAGGCCGATGTCCTCGAAAGCGCGCTCGGCAGCGGCGCTGCGCTCAGCCTCGGTGGCGCCTTCGACGATGACCGAGGGAGCGTAGGGCTGACCGATGGAGTCGAGCAGGTCTCGGAAGCGCTCGCGGTCCTCTGCCATCTCGATGGCTTCGATGGGTGTGCCCAGCAGGCGCGTGCCGGTGCGCTCCAGGACGCCCGCCCTGGCCACCTCCATGGCCAGGTTCAGGCCGGTCTGGCCGCCGAGGCCAGCGAGGATGCCGTCGGGCCGCTCGATCTCGATGATGCGCTCGACCGACGCCACGGTCAGCGGCTCCAGGTAGACGGTGTCGGCCACGCCAGGGTCGGTCATGATCGTGGCCGGGTTGTTGTTGAGCAGGATGGTGCGGATGCCCTCCTCGCGCAGGGCCCGGCAGGCCTGCGTGCCGGCATAGTCGAACTCGGCCGCCTGGCCGATGACCACCGGACCGGAGCCGATGATGAGGATGGACCGCGGTCGCTCGCTCACGGACGCGGCGTCCCGGCGTAGGCGCGAACGTGGCCGAGGAAGCGATCGAAGACCTCGGCCGCGTCG
>DATHSE010000119.1:0-2882 GCA_035464455.1 Anaerolineae bacterium
CGTCGCCACCGGTGACGAGCTCACCCCCATCGGCGAGCCGCTGGGCCCGGCGTCCATCCCCGACAGCAACAGCGAGTCCATCGCCGCCCAGGTGACAGCCGCGGGCGCCGAGCCCGTCCGCCTCGGCATCGCCGGCGACGACGCCGAGGCCGTGCGCGAGCGCCTGCTGGAAGGCGTCCTCGCAGCTGACGTCCTCATCGTCACCGGTGGCGTCTCGGTAGGCGCCCATGACGTGGTCAAGGACGTCTTCGCCGACATCGGCAGCCTCGACCTGTGGCGCGTCGCCATCCAGCCCGGCAAGCCGTTGGCATACGGCAGCGCGCCACGCCCCGACGGCGGGCATTGCCTGCTCTTCGGCCTGCCCGGCAACCCCGTCAGCAGCTTCGTCACGTTCGAGCTCTTCGTGCGACCGGCACTGCGCCGGCTGCATGGCGAGGCCGCCGGCCGGGGGCGTCTTGTCGTCGGGGCCACGCTCAGCGAGCCGGTCACCAAGTCGGCCGCGCGGCGGGCGTTCGTGCGCGTCCGGCTGGAACCCGATCCCGCTGCCGCGGGCCGCTACCTGGCCCACCTCGCCGGTGGCCAGGGTTCGTACGTCCTCACCGCGCTCGCCGCGGCTGACGGGCTCGCCATCATCCCGGAGGGAGTAGCCGAGGCACCCGCCGGCACCGCAGTGGAGGTCATCAGGCTTGACGCCGAAATCACGTGAACAGTGGCCGGGCCAGCCCAGGCAGACCGAACCCGTCACGCGCAGGGATCGCCGCGCCCTGAGCCACGTCGATCGGCTGGGCCGGCCGCGCCTGGTCGACGTGACCGACAAGCCTCCCACCGCCCGGCGCGCCACCGCCGAAGCCACGGTGAAGATGGACCAGGACACGCTCACGCTCATCATCGACGGCGAGGGCACCAAGGGTGACGTGCTCAGCGTGGCCGAGGTGGCCGGCATCATGGCCGCCAAGCGCACGGCCGAGCTCATCCCGTTGTGCCACCCGCTGCCGCTGACCGAGGTCAGCGTGGAGATCACGCCCGACCGCAAGGTCGGCTCGCTGGTCATCACCGCCAGCGCTGCCACCACGGCCCAGACGGGAGTGGAGATGGAGGCCATGACGGCGGCGGCCGTGGCCGCGCTGACGGTCTACGACATGATCAAGAGCGCCGACCGCTTCGTCACCATCAACGGCCTGCGGCTGCTCGAGAAGTCCGGTGGCAAGAGCGGTCACTGGAAGCGCCCGGCGCCCAAGCCGGCCGACACGGAGGACCGCCCCGCCAGGCCGACCCGGTCGGTCAAGCGGGCCCGCCCGCCGAAGAAGCCGGCCGCGACCTGAGATGCCTCGCGCCATCAACGTCGACGGCCTGCCGGCACTCGTCCTCACCGTCAGTGACGGCGTCAGCGCCGGCACCCGCGAGGACCGCAGCGGCGATACCGCGGAGGCTCGGCTCACGGCCATGGGCTTCGAGGTGCGACGCGTGATCGTCGCCGACGAACCCGGCGAGATCGCCCGCATCGTGGCGGCCGCGGCCGACGAGGGTACGCGCCTCGTGGTGACCAGCGGTGGCACCGGCCTGGGGCCACGCGACCGCACGCCGGAGGCCATCGGCAGCATCATCGACTACCTCGTGCCCGGGTTCGGTGAGGCGATGCGCGCCGAGGGCCGCCGCCACACGCAGCTGGCATCGCTGTCGCGCTCGCTGGGCGCGGTGCGGGGCCGGACGCTCATCCTGTGCCTGCCCGGCAGTCCCGCCGGCGTATCCGAGTCGCTCGACGCGGTCGAGCCCATCCTCGCTCACGCGCTCGAGACGCTCGGAGGGCGCACGGCCCACGCCTAGGCGTGGTGTACAGTCACGAGCGATGCGCTGTCCGAACTGCGGGACCCTGGACGGACGAGTCATCGACTCCCGAGACCTCGACGACTCCACCACCGTCCGCCGTCGCCGCGAATGCTCTTCCTGCCGCTCGCGCTACACCACCTATGAGCGCGTCGAGTCCGCCCGCCTGGTGGTCATCAAGAACGATGGCTCGCGCCAGGAGTTCGACCGCGACAAGCTGGCCGATGGCCTGGCACGCGCACTCACCCGCCGGCCGGTCGGCAGCGACGCCGCCGCCGACGCTGCCGATGAGATCGAAGCAGCGCTCCGCGCACGTGGTGTCAACGAGGTGCCATCGAGCGTCATCGGCGAGATGGCGATGGACCGGCTGCGCGGCCTCGACCACATCGCCCTCATCCGCTTCATGAGCGTGTATCAGTCGTTCGACGACATCGAGCAGCTGAAGCAGGAGGTGGACGCCCTGTACGCCGAGCGCACCGAGCGCGCCCCCGGCCAGACGACGCTCCGCCTGGTGGCCGAAGATGGCGCCATCACGCCCATCGGGCCGCGCGGCACGCCGCGCCGGCGGCCCCCACAGCGCAAGTAGGGCACCCATGACCGTTCTCGCCGACCGCGACATCCGCGCCGCCCTTGAGGAGCGCCGCATCCGCGTCGATCCGTTCGACGAGGCCTGCCTGCAGCCGTCCTCGGTCGACCTGCACCTCGACCGCGAGTTCCGCGTTTTCCACAACCACCGCTACGCGCACATCGACCCGCGCGAGGAGCAGCCAGAGCTGACCGAGGTGACCGCGGTCGAGAGGGATGAGCCCTTCATCCTGCATCCCGGTGAGTTCGTGCTGGGACAGACGCTCGAGTGGGTGGAGCTGCCGGACGATCTCGTGGCCAGGCTCGAAGGGAAATCGAGTTTGGGGCGGCTGGGACTGCTCATCCACTCCACGGCTGGCTACGTCGATCCCGGCTGGAAGGGCAACCTGACGCTGGAGCTGTCGAACGTGGCCAACCTGCCCATCGCCCTGTACTACGGCATGCGCATCGGCCAGATCTCGTTCTTCGAGATG
>DATHSE010000120.1:0-2279 GCA_035464455.1 Anaerolineae bacterium
CGAGCTCTCGCAGGCCGGGCTGCCCAACATCGTCGTGCTGCTGGCCGCCTGGATCGCCCCCATCATCGGCGGCATGGTCATCAGCGCCGTCAACGGCTTCTTCGTGGCCTACGTCGGCATCCCCGCCATCGTGGTCACCCTGGGCACGTTCAGCATCCTGAAGGGCGGCCTCATCCTCGTGGCCGGCGGCAACACCATCACCGACCTGCCCGCCGGCTTCGGCATCGCGCAGCAGTACCTGGGACCGCTGCCGGTGTCGGTGGTGATCATGACCGTGCTGACCGGCGTGGCCTTCATCTGGATGCGCTGGAGCCGCACCGGCCGCGCCCAGTACGCCATCGGCGGCAACAAGGAGGCGGCGCGCCTGTCGGGCATCGACGTGCGCCGCTCGCTGATGTCGACCTTCATCATCGCGGGCGCCTTCTACGGTGTGGGCGCGGTGATGTACGCCACCCAGTTCAGCACCATCCAGGCCGTGGTGACGCCGGGCCTGGAGCTGCAGGTCATCACCGCCGCGGTCGTCGGCGGCGTGTCCATCCTGGGCGGCATCGGCACGGTCATCGGAGCCACCCTGGCCGCCATCCTGATCCGCACCATCGGCTCGGCCCTCGTGTTCGTCGACATCTCGCCGTTCTGGCTGCGTGCCATCCTGGGCGTGCTCATCCTCGTCACCGTGCTGGCCGACGTCGTCCGCCGCCGTCGCCAGGAACGGATGTAGGGGGGGTGCGCTGAGATGACGACTGCCAACCCCCCCAGCACCGCCTCCGCGGCCTCGGCTCGTCTGCAGGGCATCCTGCTGCGCCAGGAGACGATCCTCTTCTTCATCCTCATCGCCGGCGTGATCCTGATGTCGCTCCAGTCCGACGTCTTCCTGACGCCGGAGAACCTCCTGAACCAGGGCAGGCTGGCCACCGAGATCGCGCTCATCGCGCTGCCCATGACGCTCATCATCATCACCGGTGGCATCGATCTCTCCGTCGGCTCGATCGTCGGCCTCACGGCCATCATGCTCGGTGTGGCCTGGAACAACTGGGGCCTGCCCCTGGAGCTGTCCATCGTCATCGCCGTCCTCATCGGCACCGCCTGCGGCGCCTTCAACGCCTTCTTCATCACCAGGGTGGGCCTGCCGCCGCTCATCACCACGCTCGCCACGCTGGCGCTCTTCCGCGGCCTCGCCGAGGGCATCGCCCAGGCTCGCTCCGTGCGCGGCTACCCCGACTGGTTCTACATCCTGGGCCAGAAGGACTTCGAGTTCTTCGGCACCGCCACCGTGTTTCCCAACCAGCTCTTCCTGGTGATCATCGGCATCATCGGCATCGGTGCCGCCCTGGCCTGGACGCCCTTCGGGCGGTCGCTTTACGCCATCGGCAACAACGAGACCGGCGCTCGCTTCTCCGGCATGCCCGTGATGCGCAACAAGTTCGTCATCTACACGCTCTCGGGCTTCATGTCTGGCCTGGCCGGCTGGGTCTTCGTCTCGCGCGTCAGCACCACCCGCTCGGACATGGGTACCGGCTTCGAGCTCACCGCCATCACCGCTGTCGTGGTGGGCGGCACCAGCATCTTCGGCGGCAGAGGCACCATCGTGGGCACCGTGTTGGGCCTCGCCCTCATCCAGCTGATGAGGAACGGCCTGGCCCTCTCGGGCGCCAAGGGCGACTCGACGACCATCGTGGTCGGTCTCGTGCTCATCGGCGCCGTGCTGCTGAACACCTTCATCTCCGATCCGCCAGAACAAATCAAGAGGCTACTACCCGGACAAGGCTAGAGCTACGATGCTCATGAGAGGAGGTGACGCGAACAACGACCAACGTGCGACGGCCCCGAGGGGCCGCCCATCGTGACCCAGTTCGATCACTCTGGAGGAGATGAACCGCAAGATGCGAAAGCCAATCGTTCTTCTGACTACGCTCGCCCTGACCCTTGGGTCGGCCGGCGCGGTCGCCGCCCAGGACGTATGGGACGGCGCCGACGAGCTGCCGACCAGCCCGCTCGCGTGCCCGGGTGGTGAAGCACCGCCGCCGGCCGACGCCGGTGAGTATGACGGCGGCACCGTCATGAACCCGGTCGCCGAGGCAGGCGCAGAAATCACGCTCGTGGACATCCCCAAGCTCATCGGCATCGGCTACTTCAACGCCACCGCGCAGGGCACGCAGGAAGCGGCTGCCGAGCTGGGCAACGTGACCGTCATCAACGACGGCCCCACCGCCGCCAACATCGACGAGCAGATCACCTTCATCGACAACTACATCACGCAGGGCGTGGACGGAGTGCTCTTC
>DATHSE010000121.1:0-7972 GCA_035464455.1 Anaerolineae bacterium
AGCCGAGGTTGCCGCGGATGAAGATGTAGACGCTGGTGTGGAAGGCACCGGTCAGGAGCGACAGCACGAACGCGGGTCCCAGGACGAAGGTGGCGAGGCCCTGCTCCATCGGTCCCAGGCGGGGGTCAGGCGGCCACGGCAGCGCTGCCGGCGATGCGGCCGCCGCCGATGACGGCATCTTCGTCGTCGTAGAACACGGCCGCCTGTCCGGGTGCCGGGGCCCACGCCGGGCGATCGAGCTCCACGCTCCAGCCGCCGTCGGCGGGCCGCACGCAGCCGGGGATCGGCTCGGCGCGGTGGCGGATGCGGATGCGCGCCCGGAACGCCGTCGCCGGCGCTTCATCGACGAAGGAAGCCGCGTTCACCCCGAACCGCTGTCGGTAGAGGTCCTCTCGACGGCCGAGCGTGACGAGGTTGGCAGAGGTGTCGATGGTGGCCACGTACTGCCGCTCCCCGAGCGCCACACCGAGCCCGCTACGCTGGCCGACGGTGTAGGCCGGTGCGCCGGCGTGCTGGCCGACGGTGGTGCCATCAGCGTCCACCAGCGGGCCGGGTCGAGGGTGCCAGCCGCTGCGCTTCTGCAGCTCGACGCGATAGTCACCCTCGCGCACGAAACAGATCTCCTGGCTCTCAGGCTTGTCAGCTGTGACAAGGGCGTGGCGCCGTGCCAGCGCACGAGCTTCCGCCTTGGTCAGCTCACCCAGCGGGAAGCGCGTGTGGGCCAGCTGCTCCTGGCGGAGGCCGTAGAGGAAGTAGGTCTGGTCCTTGTCCGCGTCGCGTCCGGCCAGGAGTCGATAGCGCCAGCCTCCATCGTCCTGCTGGTGTGCCCTGATGCGGGCGTAGTGTCCGGTCGCCACGGCTCCGCAGCCGTAGAGGTGACGGGCGCGCCCGAGCAGCGCCCCGAACTTGACCTGGGTGTTGCAGTCGACGCATGGGCTGGGAGTGCGGCCCTCGAGATAGGCGGCGAGGAACGGCTCCATCACCCCGGCGCTGAACTCAGCCTCCAGGTTGAGGACGTAGAAGGGGATGCCCAGCTGGCTGGCCACGCGGCGGGCGTCCTCGGCGGCATCGAGCGAGCAGCAGGAGCGGTTGCTGGCGCTGTAGGTGTCGGCGCCATCGTGCAGGCGCATCCACACCCCCACGACCTCGTGTCCCTGCTCCAGCAACGCCGCTGCCGCCGCCGAGGAGTCGACGCCGCCCGACATGGCGGCGAGCACGCGTTCCCGGGTCATGCCGCAGGCTCCCCTGCTCCATCGGCCAGGCGCAGTCGGGCCCCGCCGGCCCGCAACCGCTCGATGGCGGCCGGCAGCACGCGCAGGACGGCCTCGATGTC
This sequence comes from Anaerolineae bacterium, assembly GCA_035464455.1. GTDB lineage: Bacteria > Chloroflexota > Limnocylindria > Limnocylindrales > CSP1-4 > JAFMJV01. The sequence goes on from DATHSE010000121.1 coordinate 1,334, forward strand.
TTCGTCGCTGGTGGTGCGCCCGAGCGAGATGCGCAACGCGCCTCGCGCCTCCGCAGGCGGGTAGCCCATGGCGCTGAGCACGTGCGATGGCTCGGCCGAGCCGCTGGTGCAGGCTGAGCCCGTGGAACAGGCGATGTCTTCGAGGTCGAGGGCGATGACAAGGTCATCGCCGCTGACGTCGCGCACGACCAGCGACAGGGAGTTGGGGAGGCGCTCGACCCCGTGGCCGGTCAGCTCGACGTCCTCGAGCGCAAGCAGCGCGTCTCGCAGCCGGTCGCGCCTGGCGGAGACGGCGGGCACGACGGTCTCGCGCTCGGCTGTCGCCAGCTCGAAGGCGGCGGCCATGCCGACCGCACCGGCCACGTTCTCCGTGCCGGCACGACGGTAGCGCTCCTGGCTGCCGCCGTGGAGCTGCGGCAGGATGGCGGTGGCGCGGCGGACCCACAGGGCGCCCATGCCCTTGGGGCCCTCGACCTTGTGGGCGGCGAAGGAGACCAGGTCGGCATCGAGGGCGGCGACATCGACCGACAGCCAGGCCGCGGCCTGCACGGCGTCGACGTGGACCCGGGCCCGGGAGGCGGAGCGCACACGCCCGATGAGCTCGTCGATCGGCTGGATGGTACCGACCTCGTTGTTGGCCAGCTGCAGGCTCACCAGCACGGTCTTCTCGTCGAGGGCGGCGGTGAGGTCGTCGGGGTCGACCTGACCATAGCGATCCACCGGCAGCCTGGTGATCTCGAAGCCATACTTTTCCAGCAGCAGACAGGACTCCAGCACCGCCTTGTGCTCAGTGGCGCTGGTGACGATGCGGTGGCCCTCGGCCTTGCCGGCCCAGGCGGCGCCCTTGACGGCGAGGTTGATGGCCTCGGTGCCGCCGGCGGTGAAGACGATGGCGCGCGGCTCGGCGCCGATGGTGCGAGCCAGCCGCTCATGAGCCTCGTCAAGAGCCATGCGTGCGCGGCGGCCAGGCGCGTGCGGCGAGGAGGGGTTGGCCTGCACACCGGTCAGGTGCGGCAGCATCTGCTCCAGCACCTCCGGGCGCATCGGCGACGAGGCGGCGTGGTCGAGGTAGACGGTCACCGGCGCAATCGTAACGCGGGGGTGCTAGCGGGCCGCCGCGCCATCCCGTTCCTTGGCCCGACGCGCGTCCTCGTCACGACCGCGCTCGCGGCGGCGATCGTGCAGCGAAAGCAGGCGCTTGCGCAGCCGGATGGCGCTCGGCGTCACCTCCACCAGCTCGTCGGCGGCGATGAACTCGATGGCCGACTCCAGGGTCATCGGTGGCGGCGGCGTCAGGCGCAGCGCCTCGTCGTGGCTGTGGGTGCGGATGTTGGTGAGCTTCTTCTCCTTGGTCGGGTTGACGTCCATGTCACCGGGCCGCGAGTTCTCGCCCACGATCATGCCCTCGTAGACAACGACGCCGGCCCCGATCAGCAGCTTGGCGCGGTCCTGCAGGTTGAAGAGCGCATAGGCGTTGGAGGTGCCCGAGCGGTCCGCCACCAGGACTCCGCTGGTGCGGTGCTCGACCTCGCCCGCCCACGGTCCATACCCTTCGCCGATCTGGTGCAGCAGGCCCGTGCCGCGAGTCTCGGTGAGGAACTGGCCGCGGTAGCCCACGAGGCCGCGCGTGGGCATGATGGCCTCGATGCGAGTGCGGCCGTCGGCATCTGTGGTCATCTGCTGCACGCGCGCTCGCCGCGCGGCCAGCGAGGCGCTGACGGTGCCGATGTGCTCGGGCGGGATGTCGATGCTGACGCGCTCGTAGGGCTCGTGGATCTGGCCATCGACCTGGTGCAGCAGGACCTCCGGCCGCGAGACCTGCAGCTCGAAGCCCTCTCGACGCATCTGCTCGATGAGCACCGCCAGCTGCAGCTCGCCACGGCCGCGCACCTCGAAGGTGTCGGCCGAGCCGGTGGGCAGGAACTCGATGCTGACGTTGCCCAGCACCTCGCGCTCCAGACGCGCCCGGATCTGGCGTGAGGTGAGGAGCCTGCCGTCGCGCCCCGACAGTGGCGAGGTGTTGACGCCGAAGGTCATGCGCAGCGTGGGCTCGTCGACCGTCAGGCGCGGCAGCGGACGCGGGTCGGAGGGGTCCGTGATGGTGTCTCCGATGGTGATCTCCGGCAGTCCCGCCACCGCTACGATGTCGCCCGGGCCGGCCTCGTCGATGTCCACCAGCTCGATGCCCTGCGCGCGCGTCAGGGAGGTGACCGTGCCATCGAGTCGGACGACGCGGCCGGGCTCGACCGCGCCATCGACCGTCTCCTCCTCCTGCCGCAGCACGGTGATGCGCTGGCCCATGCGGATGCGTCCGTTGCGGATTCGGCCGATGGCCATGCGACCCACGTACTCGTTGGCGCTGAGGTTGGTCACCAGCAGCTGCAGCGGGTGGCCTGGGGTGTGGACCGGCACCGGCGTGTGTTCCACGAGCAGGTCCATCAGGGGCTGCAGATCGGCCCCCGGCTGGGCCAGGTCCAGCGAGGCGGTGCCGGTTCGCGCGTTGGTGTAGACGATGGGGAAATCGATCTGGTGCTCGTCGGCCCCGAGGTCCATGAACAGCTCGTAGACCTCGTCCAGGACGCTGGTCGCGCGGGCATCGCTACGGTCGATCTTGTTGATGGCGACGATGACCGGCAGGCGGCGCTCCATGGCCTTGGCCAGCACGTAGCGAGTCTGCGGCAGCGGCCCCTCGGCTGCGTCCACCAGCAGGAGCACGGAATCCACCATGAGCAGGCTGCGCTCGACCTCACCGCCGAAGTCGGCATGGCCGGGGGTGTCGACGATGTTGAGTCGGATGCCCTTGTAGTCGACGCCTGTCTGCTTGGCCAGGATGGTGATGCCGCGCTCGCGCTCGAGATCCATCGAGTCCATGATGCGATCGGCCACCACCTGGTCGACGCGAAAGGCACCGGACTGGCGCAGCATGGCATCGACCAGCGTGGTCTTGCCGTGGTCGACATGCGCCACGATGGCCACGTCGCGCAGATCGCCGCGCGTGGCTGCCGCGGGCAGGTGGGTGGAAGGCATCGTTCCCATGGGGCCCAGATTGTCGCACGCAATGGGCGAGTACCCGTATGCTGGCGCGGTGAAGGTTCGCGAACCCGTGGCTCGACCGCTCGACGTGGTGGCCGTGGAGCTGCTGCTCTCAGCGTCGCAGGCGTTCCTGGCTGGCGTGCTGATGTACCTCGCCATCGGCCTGTGGGACGACCGCGGCGTGGGCACAGGCCCGGTCGCCATCATCCTTGCCCTGTTCGGCCTGGCCATCGGCGGCTCGTGGCTGTACTGGCTGCTGGGCGGTGTCGGCTGGCCGCTGGCGGCGGCCAACACGCCGGTGGCCATGTTCCTGGGCTTCGCGCTGGTGCTGGGCTGGTTCGGCGAGGATTTCCTGCAGCTGCCCGGGGTGCCGCTGCTGCCGGCAGTCGCGGCTGCCGTCTACGGCATCATCTGTGGCGTGTTCCTCGATTCGCCACGCCGCTGGCGCTGGGATCAGCGGCAGAAGCTGCGCCCCGGGACCGCCGTGCCGCGCGTCTCCCCGACCACCCAGGCATTGGCGGCGGCGGTGCCACGTACCCTGCCCAGGCGTTCTCGCGCCAGCGTGACCACCAGCGAGCTGGCGGCACGCATCGGCCAGGCTGGCCGGACGGCTCAGCAGGCCGGTGGCGACGCGGGCCTCCCCAAGGCCGACGACACCGGCCCGGCCGCCGGCGGCCGCTCGCCGGAGCTCCCGCCGTACCGATCGGAAGCCGACGATACGCACCAGCGGCCAGCTGACGACGTGGCGGACCTCGCCGAGGCTCCGGCGGTGGCAGGGACGCCTCTCGGCTCCGGCAGGACAAGGCTCGTGACCGCCTCGGTGATGTCGCCCGGACAGCCTGTCGGCGTGGCCTCGACGGTGGTGGAGGCTGGCACGGGAGACAGCGGTGCCATCGTGCTGCCAACGTCGGTCGAGCCCCGGGCCCAGCGCTCGCCCTGGGCGTGGGCAGCGCCGCCGGAGTGGAACCGCGATGAGGACGATGAGGTGGCGAGCAGCGGCCCGTCGAAGCGCACGTGACCGTCGCCGCGGTCATCGTGCCCGATGGTGTAGAGGAGGCCCTGGCTGACGCCACCGGCCGTATCGCGGTGCGCCGCATCGTGGATGCCGCCTGGGCCGGCGGCGCCATCCCCATCGTCGTGGTCGCCGCTGACCCCGACGGCCGCATCGCCGCCGCGCTGCAGGGATCGCCCGCTGTCGTCGTCGAGCCGGGCCGGGCCTCCGAGGTGCATACCTACCGGCTGGGCGCAGAGGCAGCACGCGCGGCGGTCCAGGAGACCAGCGCGGTGCTCTTGTGGCCCGGACGCATGACCTGGACCGACCCCGAGACGGTGACCTCGCTCATCGAAGCCCACGGGCGTCAGCCGGAGGTGTTGACGCGACCGCGTCGTGCAGGCACGTCGGGCTGGCCGGTGCTGCTGCCCATCGCGCAGGCGGCAGACGTGCTGGCCGGGCCCGGCGGCACGGCCGAGGAGGCCCTCGCCGAGCACAGCGTCGCCGCGGTCGAGCTGGGCGACCCGGGCTCCGTGATGGGGCGGGAGGTAGCGCTCGACGATCTGCCCGACTACGCCGGACCTCCCGAGCCAGTGGGTGGCCCGCCGCCCGAGTGGGGTGCCGCGGCGGCCGAGCAGCCCGAGCGCGAACTGACCGAGGACGGCGCCCTCGCCTGACGCGGTCAGCTCGCCCCTGCGGCAGCGCAGGTGGAGGTCAGTCCCTCCTGGCCGGCCTGGGTGGCTTGAGCGCGAGCCCAAGCTCGGCCAGCTGTTCGGCAGCCACCAGCGAGGGGGCGTCGAGCATCAGGTCCGATCCGGAGGAGGTCTTGGGAAAGGCCATGACCTCCCGGATGTTGGACTGGCGCGTCAGCAGCGCGATCCAGCGGTCGACGCCGAGCGCGATCCCGCCGTGGGGCGGGGCTCCATACTCGAAGGCCTCGAGGATGCCGCTGAACTGCGCCTCCTGGGCCGCGGGAGCATGGCCCATGAGCGCGAACGAGCGGGACAGCATCTCGCGAGTGTGGAAGCGGACGGAGCCGCCACCCAGCTCCCAGCCGTTGAGGGCCAGGTCGTACTGCTGTGCCCGGGCGCGCCCGGCAGGATCGTCGGCGCTGGCTGCCAGGGGATCGCCCGAGGTCGTGACCAACAGCCCCTCGTCCTCCGGCAGGACCGCGCTGAAGGGGTTGTGGGTGGCATCCCAACGGCGGTAGTCCTCGTCCCACTGGTACATCGGGAACTGGTAGACCCAGACGTAGCTGAGCACATCTCGATCGTAGACGGCGTTGCGCTCCGCCAGCTCCACGCGCAGTGCGCCAAGCGCCTCCTGGGCGATGACGTCGGCATCGGCCACGATGAGGACGAGGTCGCCTGCGTGTGCCCCCGCCTCGGCAGCGAGCTTGTGGGCCATCTCCTCGCCCACGATCTTGACGATGGAGCCGCGGATACCGCCCGCGCCGTCCAGCGCCAGCCAGACGAGGCCGCCGGCTCCGGCCTTCCTGGCCAGCTCCGTCAGCTCATCGATCTGCTTGCGGCTGGCGTCGGCCATCCCGGCGGCGGCGAAGCCGAAGACGCGGCCGGCCTCCGCCAGGACGCTGTCGAAGACGCGGAAGCCCGCCCCTGCCGCGAGCTCGCCGAGGTCGTGCAGCTCCATGCCATAGCGCACGTCCGGCTTGTCCGAGCCGAAGCGGTCGATGGCCTCGCGATAGGTGAAGCGCGGGAACGGGTCGTCGAGCAGCGGCCTCTCGGGGGCGACTGCCGCCGTCACGGCGAGGGCCATCTCTTCCACCCAGGCCATCACGTCCTCGTCATTGACGAAGCTCATCTCCAGGTCGAGCTGGGTGAACTCGGGCTGGCGGTCGCCGCGCAGGTCCTCGTCCCGCAGGCAACGCGCGATCTGGAAGTAGCGGTCGAAGCCGCTGACCATCAGCAGCTGCTTCATCTGCTGCGGGCTCTGGGGCAGGGCGTAGACGGAGCCCGGCTGCAGCCGCGAGGGCACGATGAAGTCCCGCGCCCCCTCGGGTGTCGACTTGATCAGCAGGGGGGTCTCGATCTCTACGAAACCGGCCGCGTGGTGGGCCTCGCGGATGGCCCGCACCAGCTGCCCGCGCCTGACGATGCGCTGCTGCAGCGGTTCCCGCCGCAGGTCCAGGTAGCGCTATTTGAGGCGGAGCGATTCGTCGACCTCCGCCTCGGGGTCGTTGATGACGAAGGGCGGTGTCTGGGCCGTGGCCAGGATCTCGATCTCGGTCGCCCGCAGTTCCACCGCCCCTGTCTGCAGCTTGTCGTTCTCCATGCCCGCCAGCCGCTTGGTGATGGTCCCGCTCACGCGCACGACGTACTCACTGCGGACGGTCTCGGCGATGGCGTGGGCGGCGGGCGCGTCGGCATTGTCGATGACGACCTGGGTGATGCCGTAGCGGTCGCGCAGGTCGAGGAAGATGAGCTGCCCGAGGTCGCGGCGTCGGTTGACCCAGCCGGCCAGGGTGGCGGGCCGGCCCACGTCCCGGGGACGGGCATCGGCACAGGTCAGGTCGCGGTAGGTGGTCGATCTCATGTGGTCTACTCGTGGGCCGTGGGGGACCGGGCACTAATCCCGGGGTGGTATCGCCAGCGTAG
>DATHSE010000122.1:0-2180 GCA_035464455.1 Anaerolineae bacterium
GGCTGCGAGCGCTCGCGGCAGGTGCGCAGAACGCGGGCAATCTCGCCGCTCGCGGTGGCGGGATCGTCCAGCACGGCCTGGTCGCAGGTGATCTCGCGATACACGTTGAGCTGCGACTCGATCGTGCGCGCCTGGTGGTGCACGAGCAGGCCGCTGGAACGCTCGGCGCGAGACGGCGCCCCGGAGAGCACGACCACGGGCGACCGTTCGGCATAGGCGCCGGCGATGGGATTGACGAGGTTGAAGGCGCCCGCCCCGTAGGTGATGGCAGCCACGCCGATGCCGCCGTGGAAACGGGTGGCGGCGTCGGCCGCGAAGCCCACCGCCGGCTCGTGGCTGAGCGTGTAGAGGGGCAGCTCGGCGGTACGCTCGATGACGTCGAACAGCGGCAGCGCGAAGTCGCCGGGGATGCCGAAGATCTCCTGCGCCCCGGCCCTGCGGAGTGCCTGGAGCAACGCCTCAGCCAGCCGCACAGCTGCCTCCCTCGCTCGATGTGTCAGGACGACCCGACGTCAGGATAGTCGCGTGACCCAGCAACGGTATCGCCGCGCCGGGCGCTCGGAACTGGGCCGCCCTGCTCACCCGACTGGGGCTCCAGCCGTTACGCTCCACGCATGCGCAGCGACCGATACGCCCTACGTCGTGCCCAGCTCCTGGCTCGCCTGGGTGACACCATCGCCATCATCCCCGCCGGCCGTCAGCAGACCCGCAACGACGACGTCGCGCATCCGTTCCGCCAGGACTCCGACTTCCATCTCCTCACCGGCTTTCCTGAGCCCGATGCGGTCGCCGTGCTGGACCCGGCTGCCGCGAAGCCGTACACGCTCTTCGTCCGCCCGCGGGACCCCGAGCAGGAGGCATGGAACGGGCGTCGCGCCGGGGAGGCCGGCGCTGTCGATCGTTTCGGGGCTGACGCGGCCCACCCCATCGATGAGCTGACGGACTGGCTCAAGCGGCGGCTCCTGGGGCGTAGCGCGGTGGCCTACGTGTTGGGCGGGCCCATCGACCGCCAGGTGCTGGCCGCCATCAGCGCGACCCGCAGCCATGGGCTGCGCTCCGGAGAGCGGACGCCTGACCAGCTGCTCGACCTGCGCTCGATCCTCCACGAGCTGCGGCTGGTCAAGTCAGCCGACGAGATCGATGCCCTGCGCGAGGCTTGCCGCATCACCGCCATGGCCCACCTCGAGGCCATGCGATCCGCTCGGCCTGGCATGGACGAACGGCAGGTGCAGGCGGTGCTCGAGTACGTGTTTGCCCAGATGGGTGCCGAGCGTGTCGGCTACGGCTCCATCGTGGCCGGCGGCGACAACGCGGTGATCCTGCACTACGTCGAGAACGACCAGCCACTGCACGCCGGCGATCTGCTACTCATCGACGCCGGCGCCGAGTATCGCCACCTGACCGCGGACGTCACCCGCACGTTCCCGGTCGACGGACGCTTCTCTGCGCCGCAGCGTGCCGTCTACGAGCTTGTCCTGGCAGCCCAGCAGGCCGTCATCGAGCTGTGCCGACCAGGCCTGCCCTACGACCAGATGCATGCCACGGCGGTGCAGGTGCTGTCGGCCGGGCTCGTCGAGCTGGGCCTGCTGCCGGGTCCCGTGGACGAGGTCATCGAGAAGGGCTGGTATCGCCAGTTCTACTTCCACGGCACGGGGCACTGGCTGGGTATCGACGTGCACGACGCCGGGGCCTATCGCATCGACCGCGCCGCCCGACGCCTGGAGCCGGGGATGGCGTTCACGGTCGAGCCCGGGCTCTACCTGTCGGCGGACAAGGCCAGCCTCAGGCTCTCACACGCGCCCTACGATGCCGACGAGCGTCTGCGGCTCACCTTCGAGCTGGGTGCTGCTGCCGCCAAGGCCGAGATCGAGCGCCGCGAAGCCGAGGCCGGCAGCATCCGGTTCGAGGTGCCGGCGGACTACCTCGGCATCGGCGTTCGCATCGAGGACGACCTCCTCATCACCGAGGACGGCTACGAGAACCTGACCTCGCTGGCGCCGGTGGACCCCGACGCGGTCGAGGCCGCCTGCGCAGAGGCGAGCGCCCTACCGCTCTTCGGCTGAGGCCGCTCAGCCGCCGGCGTACGTGAGCGTCACGGGCCGGCTGAGCGAGCAGCTCGTCCCGCGGAGCTTGGCCTTGCCCGAGAACGTGCCCTTCATCTGCTTCTCACTGATCAGTCG
>DATHSE010000123.1:0-2942 GCA_035464455.1 Anaerolineae bacterium
GGCGGCAGGCCGCCAGAGCGTTCGCACACGGCCCGGCGCCGGGTCGGGCAGGGGCGAGCTGTCGCTGATGGCGACGAACGCGAATGACAGCGCCACTGCCACGGCCGCGCCAAGGATGTAGGCGGCGAACGGCAGCGGGGCATCGACGTTGCCGTGGAGCGCATGCGCACGCACCGGCGCGGCCGGCAACAGCCATAGCGTCGTCAGGGCGGCGGCGCGGAGCCCTACGTTCCCCCTCATCGGTGCCGCCGAGCGTAGCAGCCGCCGCCCACGGGGCTACACTGCGCGCATGCCCAAGTACAGGAAGGTCGATGCCGAGCTCATGGACAACCCGCCCACGACCAAGCCGCGCGGCCGTCCCATCAGCCCCGAGCAGCAGGCACTGATCAACCGCATCCACAAGATCACCGACGAGTCGGTCGTCTACGAAGCCGTCCTCCAGCCGGATGAGAAGCCTGCCACCGTGCGTGCCCAGATCGCCCGGGCCGCCAAGCTTGCCGGGGTGGACATCGCCATCAAGCGATCCCCCGAAGGCTTCTACCTTGGCCTGATGACGCCCAAGCGGCGATCGAAGCGCGGCCGCCCGCGCAAGGACGCCGAGGCGCAGTAGCGCTGGCCGGCGACGGCGGCGGACCGGTCATCCAGGTCTTCGGCCGCAACGACTCCCAGGCCACGCGGCGCGCGCAGCGCTTCTTCAAGGAGCGCCGCATGGCCATCAGCTTCGTCGACCTCAAGAAGCGCCCGCCTGCGCCTGGCGAGCTGCGCCGGTTCGCCCAGCGGTACGGTGCGCGGAGTCTTCTCGACGCGGAGAGCAAGGCTTACCGGAAGGCCAACCTGGGCTACCTGGTGATGACGGAGGACGAGATCCTCGAGCGCGTGGCGGCCGACCCGGGCCTGTTGCGCCTGCCGCTCGTGCGCTTCGGCAACGAGCTCACCATCGGCGTCGACGAAGAGGCGTGGCGACGCTGGCAGGCGCGAGTCTAGGCGCAGGTCAGTAGGGGCGGATCGAGTCCCAGGGGATGCCAGCCTGCCAGTCGGGTCCCTCGACCATCCGGTCATAGCGCGTCTTCAGCACACGGATGCGGGTGCCGCCGTTGCGCTCGCTGTAGATCACCAGGTCGGTGCGGCCGTCGTAGTCGATGTCTGCGGTGCCAAGGCGTGACTTGCGCACCGGGATGGGGTCGGACTTGGGCGCGACCCAGATCCGAACGCGCTTGAAGCCACCCAGCAGCGCGCCCTGCAGCCGCTCCACCCGGGCACGTCCTCCGCCACCGATGAGCATCAAGACGTCTTCACGTCCGTCGCGGTTGGCGTCGCCGACGGCCGTCTTGACCTGTGCGGCCTTGAGCGCGGTCGATTCGAAGCGGGTCTTGATGGGGCCCATCCGCGGGAACGTGCCCGGAAGGGGGCTCTTGGTGACCGCGGTGCGTATCTTGACGCCGCCACCCTCGATGTCCTGGCGGATGATCAGGTCGGCACGTCCGTCACCGCTCAAGTCGCCGGCCCAGGCGGCTGCGATCATGCCGCTGTCCTGGCCGCCCGCCCACCAGCTGCGCGGATCCTCGAACTTGACCGCTCGCCCGTACTGCTTCCGCTTGAGGACGACCAGCTGAGACGTGCCGGCCTCGGTGCCCTTGCCCAGGATGGCGATGTCCGCGCGCCCGTTGGCGTAGAAGTCCCCCACCAGCAGGTGCGCCGAGGCGAGCGGCACGATGGTATCGCCGGCCCACCAATCCTCCGCCGGTCCGTAGTTGACGCCGTCGCTCAGCGCGACCCTGACACGCCCGCTGCGCGGGCCGGTCTGTCGCAGCCATAGAACGTCATCCCGACCGTCGCCGTCGACGTCGACGGAGCGGTAGTCGACGAGGCCGTCGCCAGAGACGCTGAGGCCGGCACCCGAACCGGCCTCAGGGGCGGCTCGGCCCGGGGTCCAGACGCGCGCGTGGAACTGGCTCCCATCCCGCGTCATGGCGCTGGCGTCACCGTGTCGCGAGCCGATGATGTCGTGATGGCCGGGTTCGACGATCTCCAGGTTGGGCTTCAGGTACTTGCGCAGGATCTCGCGGAAGGTCAGCCCATCCCGGCCGCAGCGCTGGGTGCTGTTGTGGAACAGCTTGAAGCCGGTGGCGTCTTCGCCGCAGGCGATCGGCCGTCCGTCGACGGTGCTGGCACCGTTGCGGTAGCCGGTGAGGATGAAGCGGCTGCTCTGGGTCGCCTGCTTGAACTTGCGCAGCGAGATGTCCCACGTGGCTTCGAGCGCCCCCAGGATCTTCGGCCCCGGCCCGTTGGGCTCGCCGATCCCGCGTGTCTCGGGCTTGTAGAACTGGTCCCTGGTGGAATCGACGACGTCGTAGCAGACCTCCTCGCCATCGACTTCCTGGGTCAGGCCGCGCGGGTTGACGATGTAGTACCAGGCGAACTGCTTGGTGGCTACGGCACCGGCCTTGATCGTCTCGAGGGGATAGTGCTCGGGCCACTCGGCGGCCATGACGGTGGCCACGTACTCGCGGAAGTCGACCTCCACGACGGTGTCGCGAACCTCATCGGGCGCATCGGTGGCTTCAGTGCGCAGCACACGGATCGTCACTGGTGGCGTGAGCGAGCTGGCCCAGCGGGTGCACTCGTCGGACGCGGCTGAGAAGACCGGGGCAGCCGGCGGCTCCACCGGTGCGAAGGCAGCACCAGCGGGAACAGCCGACAGTGACACGACGAGCAGGCTCGACATCACGGCGACGAGCCCGAACGCCGACTGGGGACGGCGCATCAGGTGGGACGTTAACGCACCAAGGACGCTTGGATACCACTCCGTGGTGCCTGCACGCACCATGACCTTCGGCGACGGTGGCGTTGCGCTACGCTCGCCCGATGCACCTCGCCATCGTCGGGGCCGGATACGTCGGCCTCGTGACCGCGGCCTGCCTGGCGCACATCGGGCACGACGT
>DATHSE010000124.1:0-4106 GCA_035464455.1 Anaerolineae bacterium
GATGATGATCTCGGCCGGGTAGGCCTGGCGCGCCGCTTCGAAGACGGCCTCGATCTCGTTGGAGACGGAGACAGTGTTGGCACCCGAGGCGAGCGAGACGCTGACCGTCAGCGAGGGCTGGCCGTCGGTACGGGCGTAGCCCGAGAGATTGGCGTCACGCGGCTCGATGGTGGCGACGTCGCCGAGCCTGACGGGGACGGGGATGGACGCCAGCGCCTCGGTCAGGCGGCCCAGGTCCGGCAGTGAGCCGAAGAGCCCACCCTCGTCGTCGGTGGTGGCTGCCCCATCATCGACCGCGGCACCCTCGGCTGCCGCGTTCGGGGTGGCCGCTTCGGAGGTCGAGCTGGCACCGACGATCTGGCCCGCCAGCTCTGCCGCCGAGGTGTAGTGGTGCTGGGTGGAGACCGGCAGTCGCAGGTCGCCTTCATCGATCGAGCCCGAGGGCAGCGTGATCTGGTTGGCGATGAGGATGCCCTGGATCTGCTGCAGCGAGATGCCGTGCTCGGCCATCCGTGCAGGGTCCAGCACGATGTCGAGGACCGGCGTCGTGCCACCGGTCAGATCGGCGCTGGAGACACCCTCAAGGCCCTGCAGCTGCGGCAGGATCTCGGTGCGAGCGATGCGCGCAGCCCTGTCGGGGTCGCCGCCCTCGGGCGCCCCGATGGTGGCGGTCACGACCGGCAGGTCGTCGATGCCGAAGGAGTTCACGATGGGCTCGGCCGACTCGGGCAGCTGGATGCTGTCGACGGCCCGCTCCACCTCGGCCGTGGCCTCCTTGACGTCGGTGCCGAAGTCGAACTCGGCGAACACCAGGGACATCGAGTTCGACGACGTCGACTGGGTGCCCTCCAGGCGCGGCACGTTGACGAGGCTGCGCTCGATGGGGTCGGTGACCTGCATCGCCACGTCCTCGGCGCCGGCGCCGGGCATGGGTGTGATGACCATGACGAAGGGCAGCTCGATATCCGGGATGAGCTCCTGCTTCAGGTTCACCCACGAGATGGCGCCCGCGACGAAGATGCCGATGGCGAGCAGGATGACGACGCTCTTCTGCTTGAGCGAGAACTCGGTCAGCCGGATCATGCGGAGGTCCTTTCGTGGACGGCGCCGTCGGGCGGGCGTGCCCCGCTCGGCGCGAGCGCTTCGCGATCGAAAGCGGACATGGAGATGCCCGGCTGCAGCCGGGCGACGGGCATGACCTTGGCCTGGGAGATGGTCACGTCGATGCCGAGGAACTCGGGGACATGGCAGCCGGCCAGGTGCCGCAGGAGCGATTCGGGCGACTCGCTGACGGCGGGATAGAGGTCAGCTGGGTGGGCCGGGGGCCGTCGCTGCGTGGATGCCGACCGGCTGGCCATACAGTTGCGCCGATGCGGATAGTTCGCACAGCGTCAACGATGCGTCGGTCGTGGCCGGCCATCCACGTGTCGCTCGTCCCGAAGCCATGGGCCGACGGTAATCAACAGCCCGGTCGCGCGGTGCGACCGGGCCGTCCGGATCAGATCAGTGCTCGCACCGAGGCTCAGCCCCCGGCAGCCGCCGGCTCGGACGGAACCCCCGGCAGCGCCCCGTCATCAGTGTCGGTCGCTGCGGGACCGCCGGAGAACCGCTTGCCGAAGCCCGCCTTGCCGCCGTCCACCAGTGAGTAGACCACCGGCACCACCATCAACGTCAGGAAGGTCGAGCTGAACAGGCCGCCGATGACGACCGTGGCCAGCTCCTCGGCGATGATCGAACCGTGGGCGAAGCCGATGGCCACCGGCGTCAGCGCCAGGATGGTGGCGATGGCGGTCATCAGGATGGGCCGTACGCGGGTGTTGGCGCCGCGCACGAGCGCATCGTACGGGGAGTGGCCCTTCTTCTTCAGCTGCTCCACGAAGTCGAGCAGCACGATGGCGTTGGTGACCACGATGCCGATGAGCATCAGGAACCCGATCATGGCGCTGATACCCAACGGGTTGCCGGTGATCAGCAGGGCCGGGATGGCACCGATGATGGCCAGCGGCAGGCTGAAGAGGATGATGAAGGGGGTGATGAGCGAGCCGAGGGCCAGCACCATCACGATGTAGACCACCAGGATGGCGAAGCCCATCGAGAGGAACAGGCCTTCGAAGGCTTCGGCCTGCTCGGCCGTCGCTCCGGCGAAGGTGACGTCCACCGTCTCGGGGATCTGGCCGGCCTCGCGCAATCCGTCGATCCGACTCTGGGCCTCGCTGGAGACACCGGCCAGGTCCTGCCCGGTGATGTCGGCAGACACGGTCGCCGCCGGTGAGCCGTCGACGCGCGTGACGGTGCCGCGGACCTCCACTGCCTCGACGTCGGCCACGTCACCCAGCGGGGCGATGCCGGCCATGCCGCTCACCGGCATCTGTCGCAGGCCCTCCACGCCGTCGATGCCGTCGTCGGAGACCCGCAGGATGGTGGTGACGGCCGTGCCGTCCTCGAGCTGGTAGGAGCCGATGGGCTGGCCCACAAGAGCGTTGCGGATCTGGCCCCCGATCTGGGCCGTGGAAGAGCCGATGAGGGCAGCGCGGTTGGGGTCGACGGTGACCGCGACCTGCGGCGTCTCCGAGACCGCATCGCTCTCGACGTTGTCGAGCTCTGCCATGCCAGCGAGCTCGACCACGATGGCGTTGGCCGACTGTTCGATCTCGACCGCATCAAGGCCGCTGACGATGACCTGGAGGCCACCGCCGCCGCCGAACGCATCCTGCTCGGAGACGGCGACCTCGAAGCCATCGGTGGAGATGGGCGCCAGGGCCTCCTTGATGTCCTCGCGCGCAGCTTCGAGTTCGACATCGTCGGCCAGCCGCACCGTGAGCACAGCCGAGTTGGAGGCGCGGCCGCTGAAGGCTGCCTGCAGGGCCTGGGCACCCGTGTCGGCCTCGCCGGGGATGGTCGACTGGACCAGCTCCACATCGGGATTGGCGATCAGCAGCTCCTCGGCCTCGGTGGCCTTCTCCCGTACGCCGGACGTGGACGATCCCTGCGGCGGCGAGACGGTAACGGTCAGGAAGTTCTCGCCACCGGCATCCACGAAGCTGGTGGGCAGCAGCGGTGCCAGGGCGAGCGTGACGACGAAGAGCACAGCCGCGATGGCCAGCGTGCCCCACTTGGTGACGCGGTTCCGCAGCGCCACGATGAGTACCGGCGTGTAGAGCCTCTGCCAGATGGTCATCTTGGGCTCGCCGCTCTCGTCGAACTCCAGGTCGACCTTGTCGACGAACCAGTAGGCGAGCACAGGGATGACGGTGAGCGCCACCAGCAGCGAGGCCAGCAGGGCGAAGCTGACGGCCAGGCCGAAGGGCAGGAAGAACTGGCTGACGATGCCGCCCACGAAGCCGATGGGCAGGAACACCGCCGCCGTGGTGATGGTGGAGCTGGTGATGGCGCCGGCGACCTCCCGGGTGCCGGTGATGACCGAGTCATGCACCGAGTCGCCCATGCCGCGATGGCGGTAGATGTTCTCCAGCACGACGATCGAATCGTCCACCACTCGGCCGACAGCGACCGCCAGGCCGCCCAGCGTGAGGATGTTGATGGTCAGTCCGGCCACACCGAAGATGGCGATGGCGAGGAAGATCGAGAGCGGGATGCTGACGGCAGCCACCAGCGTGGTGCGGGCGCTGCGCAGGAAGGTGTAGATGACCAGGACGGCGAAGAGGGCGCCGAGCAGGCCTTCCTGCACCAGGCCGGCCGTTGATTCCTCGATGAAGATGGCCTGGTTCTGGATGATGTCGATGCGGATGACGTCACCGTAGTCGGCGACGGCCTCCTCGAAGGCAGCTTCGATCTCCGACGCCACCGCCACCGTGTTGGCACCCGACTGCTTGGTGACGCTCAGCGTCAGCGAGGGCTGGCCGTTGGTGCGGGCGTAGCCGGAGACCTGCACATCCTGCTGTTCGATGCTGGCGATGTCGCCCAGCCGGATCGGTCGCGGCAGGGAGGCCAGCGCCTCGGTGAGGGCGCCCAGGTCGGGCAGCAGTGAGCCCGCGTCGGCCTCCGGGTCGCCGGCGTCATCGGCCGGCTCATCCCCCGGGGCAGCTCCCGTCGCACCCGGGGCAGCTCCCGTCGCGACAGGGGCCATGGCCCCCACGATCAGGCTC
>DATHSE010000125.1:0-4545 GCA_035464455.1 Anaerolineae bacterium
CCGATTCCACCTCGGCCTCGACCTGCGCAGGCAAGCGCAGGGCCGCGAGCGCCTCGACATCGAGACGGCGATAGGCCCTGAGCAGCTTGAGCGCGTCCAGCGGGAGATGGATGGATTCGGCCGGTGGAGGTGGGTGAGCGCCGCACAGCACGCCGCCGAGCGCGGGCACCCAGAGGAAGCGATCCGACTCCTCCAGCGTGCGTGCGCATTCCACGCAGCGATCCAGCTCCGGGCGCACGCCCAGAGCGTCGGCCAGGCCAGACTCGAACCAGCGCGCAACGCGGCTCGGGGCCATGCCGTCGTCGAGCAGCTGGCAGGCGCGCCGCAAGAGCCCATAGACGGGGTGCGCGCCGGCGCGTTCCTCGACGGCGCGGTCGGCGAGCTCACCCAGGTACCAGGCCGTGGCGGTCGACTCCAGGCGGTCCCGTAGCCGCAGCCAGGCATGGGCCACGCCGACCTGCGTGATGACGTCCAGGTTGCGGCCACGCGCGAGCACGACCTCGAGCTCGGCGAACGGTTCCACGCTGCCCCCGATGCGGCTCTTGGGGCGCCGAACGCCCTTGGCCACGGCCCGGATCTTGCCGTCCCCGGGCGTGAGCAGCGTGATGATGCGATCGGCTTCGCCCAGGTCGAAGTGGGCAAGGACGATGGCGCGCGTCTTGTAGGTGCGGTGGCGAGGCACGCCGGCGAGCGTATCCGAGGTCGGCTCGGTCTGTCGCCGGGATGTCATCGGCGAATGTGCTACAGACGAGTATCATGACCCGGTGTTGACCAGCATCGACCTGGAGCGCCTCATCGCCGACACCGAGCAGGAGATGCTCGGCGTGATCGCGCGCGCCGAGGACGAGCGGACCCGCGAGCTCTACACGATGGTGCGCTACCACATGGGACTCGACAGTGACGCTCCCAGAGGCAAGCGCATGCGGCCCCTGATCGGCCTGCTCGCCTACCAGTCGATCGCCGGCGACCACGCCAGGGCGTTGCCTGGTGCCGCAGCCGTGGAGATGGGTCACAACTTCAGCCTCGTCCACGACGACATCGAGGACCGCGGCATGGAGCGCCGCCATCGGCCCGCGCTCTGGACGGTGGCCGGCACGGCGCAGGCCATCAACACCGGTGACACGCTCTTCACCTTGAGTCGCATGGCGCTGTATCGGCTCACGGAGGAGGGCTTCGACGACGCTCGCGTGCTGCGCCTGATGCGCCTTTACGACCAGACCTGCCTGGCGCTGTGCGAGGGCCAGTTCATGGACATCTGGACGTCCGAGCACGACGAGTGGATGTCGGTCGACTACTACTTCGACATGATCGGGCGCAAGACGGCGTCACTCATCGCCGGGTCGGCCGAGGCAGGAGCGGTGCTGGCCACCGACGACGAGGCGGTCATCGCGGCCTATCGACGCTTCGGCTGGGCGCTTGGCCTGGCCTTCCAGCTCAACGATGACCTGCTGGGCATCTGGGGCGACGAGGCCATCACCGGCAAGGCGACGTCGGATATCGCCACGCGCAAGAAGACACTACCGCTGATCTACGCCCTCGCCGCGGCCACCGGGGCCGATGGCGAGCGCCTGAGGGCCATCCTGGCACAATCGGAGACCGTGCCCTCCCCCGAGGAGGTGGTCGAGGTGCTGGGCATCCTTGGGCGCGTGGGTGCCGAGGAGTACACGCGCAACCGCGCGCGTGCCTATCGCGATGAAGCGCTCAGCCAGATCACCTCGGTGGGCGTCGTGGACGCAGCGTCGGTCGAACGCCTGGGCGACGTGGTCCGCGCTGCCATCAGCGCCTGAGCCGATGACCGAGGGCGGTCGCTCCTAGTCGTCCCCGCCGTTCTCCACGTCATCGGGCGGCGCATACACGACGTGCACGGTCTTCACGCGTCGGCCGTCCGTCGCCTCCACGGTGAGCTTCAGGCGACCGACCTCGACCGTATCGCCGACCGCCGGCACGCCGCCGATGTGGTGGTAGACCAGGCCGCCGATGGTGTCGAACTCCTCCTGGTCATCGCCATCGAGCGAGGTGCCGAAGTGCTCCAGCATGTCGTCGACGTCGGCGCGGCCATCGATGCGCGCCTCGACGTCGCCCAGCGACACGATCATGGGCTCTTCCTCGTCGTACTCATCCTGGATCTCTCCCACGATCTCCTCGAGCAGGTCCTCGATGGTGATGAGGCCGGCGGTGCCACCGTGCTCATCGAGCACCACGGCGATGTGGACACGGCGCCGCTGCAGGCTGCGGAGCAGGTCATCCACCAGCATCGACTCGGGCACGAACAGCGGCGTGCGCAGGAGCCGACGGATGGATGGCGGTCGATCCTCGCCCACGAGATAGGGCAACAGGTCCTTGGCGTAGAGCATGCCGATGATGTTGTCGATGTTGTGCTCGTAGACCGGGATGCGAGAGTGCCCCTCGCTCACGATGGTCTCCACGATCTCGCTCAGCGAGGCATCGACCGCGAGCGCCACCATGTCGACCCGGGCGACCATGACCTCGTGGGCACGCTGGTCGCCGAGCTCCAGCACGGCACCGATCATCTGCTCCTCCTCGGCCTCGATGGTGCCCTGCTCCGTGCCGCGCTCGACCAGGATGCGCAGCTCCTCGCTGGTGATGGCCTCATCGCTCACGTCGCGAACGCCTAGCACGCGAGTCACCAGGTGCGTGGCCGTGGTCAGCAACCACACCAGCGGAGCGAGGATGACGCCGAACGCCTCCACGGGGCGTGCCAGCACGAGTGAGTAGCGCTCCGCGTGTGCGAGGGCGAGCGTCTTGGGTACCAGCTCGCCGAAGACGATGGTGACGAGGCTGACGATCAGCGTCACGATGAGCAGGGCGAGGATGTCGGCCGAGGTCGACAGCGGGCCGACCTGGCGAAACCAGTCGGCCAGCTGGCCGGCGATGCTGGCACCCGCGAACGCCGCGGCCAGGAACCCGATGAAGGTGATGGCCAGCTGGATGGTGGCCAGCAGGCGCCCGGGTCGCTCGATCATGCGGGCGACTCGACGGGCTCGCCGGTCGCCCTCGTCCGTAAGCTGGCGGATGCGGCTGCGGCGCACGGTCACGAGCGCGATCTCGGCGGCCACGAAGACCGCGTTGATCGCGATCAGCAGCCCGATGACGGTGATCTCGACGAGGGAGCTGCCCATCAGCGTTCCTGGGCGTCCTCCGGATGGACCTGCTCCGATGCCGGCCTGGGCTTGCGGACGTACGGCCGAGCCGGCACGCCCAGCACCACCTCGCCGGCGGGCACGTCACGCGTGACCAGCGAGGCGGCTCCGGTGAAGGCGCCGTCGCCGATGCTCACCGGTGCCCGCATGATCGTGTCGGAGCCGATGAAGGCACCCTTGCCGATGCGCGTGCGGTGCTTGTGCACGCCGTCGTAGTTGGCGGTGATGGAGCCGGCGCCGATGTTGACGCGCTCTCCCACGTCGGCATCGCCGAGGTAGCTGAAGTGGTGGCTCTTGGTGCCGGCACCGATGTTGCTGTTCTTGACCTCGGCATAGTTGCCCAGCTCGACGTTGGGACCGATGTGGGCGTCCTTGCGCACGTGCGAGAAGGGCCCGATGGTGACGTCCGCTTCGACGATCGAGCCCTCCAGCACACTGGCCCACACGACCGTGCGTTCGCCGATCCGCGTGTCGAAGATCTGCGAGCCGGCCCGGATGATGACGTCGCGCTCGATGACCGTATCGCCGCGCAGGATGACGCCGGGCTCGAGGGTGACGTCCGCAGCGATCCGGACGCTGGCATCGATGAATGTCGTGGCCGGGTCCTGCATGGTCACGCCGGCGCGCATGTGTGCCTCGTTGATCCGCAGTCGCATCTCGAGCTCGGCATCGGCCAGCTGCACACGGTCGTTGATGCCCAGCAGCGTGCCGTCGTCCTCGACCTCCAGGGTCGCGACGGGCCGGTCGTCTGCTCGCGCCAGCGGGATGAGCTCGGGCAGATACAGCTCGCCCGTCACCGGCGAGGGCATGATGGCGCCGATCCGCGCCCGCAGCCAGTCGACGTCGAAGGCGTACAGGCCGGCGTTGATCTCGTCGATCTCCAGCTCGTCAGGCGTGGCGTCCTTGTGCTCGACGACGCGGGTGATGCGCCCGTCACGGCCACGCACGACGCGGCCGAGCGTGGCGGGATCTTCCATGTCAACGCTGACCAGGGCGATGGCGGCGGCGTTGTCACGGCGGGCGTCGGCCAGCTCCGCCAGCAGGGAGGCGTCCACGAGCGGCACGTCACCACTGAGCACGATGATCTCGTGGACGTCGTCGGGCAGGAGGGAGAGCGCTGCGGCGATGGCGTCCGCGGTGCCGAGCGGCTCGGCCTGCATGGCGAAGTCGGCGTCCTCGGCGAAGACGTCAGCGATGGTGGCGACCGGCGGGCTGATGACCACCAGCGGCCGGGATCCGGTGGCAGCCACGGCCGCGTCGAGGACGTAGGCCAGCATGGGCCGACCGCAGATGGGGTGCAGCACCTTGGGCGTCACAGAACGCATGCGCGTGCCGAGGCCCGCGGCCATCACGACCGCGGTGAGATGCTGGCGTGGGTGCGTGT
>DATHSE010000126.1:0-1942 GCA_035464455.1 Anaerolineae bacterium
GCACCCGCGCCTTGAGCTGCTCGTCGTCCATCTGGCGGATGGCACTGAAGCCCTTGGCGATGGCATCGCCGTGACCGCGGTGGGAGGAGGTGATGCGGTCGGTCAGGCCCAGCACGGAGGACGCGCCCACGGCGGTGCCCTCCTGGCCGATCGAGACATCGGTGGGGCCACGGTAGGCATAGCCCTGCAACGGCTCGTAGCCACCTGAGCGCAGCCGGACAATCATCTCCTCCAGCTCGCGGATGGCCAGCATGTCGTCGAGCAGGTCCACGGCCGAGGCGCCGTCGAGGCGATGGCCTCGCAGCTCATAGGCCAGGTCGCCGTCGTACTGGAAGCCCCTGACCTCCGGCGGCTGGATGCGGAAGGGCTCGAACTCCGGTCGGCTGTCCGAACGGTAGAGCGTGCGGGTATCGGTCAAGAGATCCTCCTTGGGAGATCAGTCTCGGGCGACCAGGACGCGGACGCCGGCGTCCTCGAAGATGGTGGCGGCCTCCTCGTCGAGCTCGGCGTCGGTGATGACGACGTCGATCTGGTCGAGGCGGCCGGCGTGGGCGAATGAACGGGTGCCGAGCTTGGAGCTGTCGGCCAGCAGCACCACCTCGCGAGCCCTGCTGAGGGCGTGCTCCTTGGTGAAGGCTTCGGCAGGGTCGGTGGTGGTCAGCCCGGCATCGAGCGAGAGGCCGAAGGTGCCCATGAAGGCTCGGTCGACATACAGCTCATCCAGCAGCGGTGTGCTCAGCGGCCCCACGATGGCCTGGCTGAGGGGGCGCAGCTCGCCGCCCACCACCACCAGGCGTGGACCGGTGCCGGCCAGCTCGACGATGGCGGGCAGGCTGTTGGTGACCACCGTGATGTCGTCGCGATGGGCCAGCAGCCGCGCCAGCTCCAGGCAGGTCGAGCCGGCATCGAGGTAGAGGCTCGAGTCGGCATCCACGAGCTCCAGGGCACGAGCCGCGATGCGCTGCTTCTCGGCGGCATGTTCGGCCGCCTTGGCCTCGAAGCGCGCCTCGATGGGGTGCACGTCGACCGAGACGGCGCCCCCGTGGACGCGGCGCAGCTCGCCCGAGCCCTCGAGCTCGTCGAGGTCACGGCGGATGGTGGCGATAGAGACGCCCAGCTCGGCCTTGAGCTCCTCGATGCGCACCGCATGGCGCGAGCGGACGATCTGCCGCAGGCGCGCCCGACGCTCGGGCGCGAAGGCGATGACGGTCGTAGGGGCGCTGGACGCGGTCGAGGGCGCGCCAGGCGTGGCCGGGCCAGGGGGTTGATCGGAAACGCTCATGAACAGCCTATATTCGATCACGAATGAGCATGTTCTGTCAACGGTCCGTTCGGCCCGAGTGGAGGCGTCGCTAGGTCATTCGTGGGTCAGCCGCACAGCGCTGTTCCAGCCTGTCAGCCGCAGGCCAGTCGTGGGTCGGTCGCAGGCCAAGTCGTGGGTCGGTCACAGGCCAACTCGCAGTTCGGTCAGGCCACATTCCCGTCAGGCGGGCAAGTGCGACAGGTGTCGGAGTGTTGCTGCCTGATCGTCCCTGGGCACGGGGCAGCATGGCGTTGGTTCCCGTGGCCCGGGACAGGGCTGGCATCCGGGAGGTCAGGCGGTCCGGTTCTCCCGCCCAGCGGGAATGCGCACAGCGCGCACCTCCCGCCCGGCGGGAATGTGCACAGCGCGCACAGCCTGCCCGGCGGGCACGCGGATCTCCCAGCTGCCGTCAGCGGTACTCGTCGATGGCTTCGAACATGGCCACGATGTTCTCGGGGGGCACGTCCGGCAGCATGTTGTGCGCCGTGGCGAAGACGAACCCGCCGCCGGGGGCGAAGGCCTCGACGTTGCGCCGCACGTGGTCCTTGACCTCTGCGGGCGTACCGCGCGGCAGCACCTTGCGTGTGTCGGCGCCGCCACCCCAAAAGGTGATGGCATCCCCGAACTCGCGCTTGAGCC
>DATHSE010000127.1:0-3924 GCA_035464455.1 Anaerolineae bacterium
CCGCCTACATCGCCCCCATCGCGGCGTTCTTCGCCATCGTCGCCGTCGGCAGCATCTCCTTGACGCTCCGACTCGATGTCAACTCGGCGCTCGGGGCCGTGCTCACCGGCGTACTCGTGGTCTTCGCGCTCCTGGGTAACGGCCTGCGCGCCCATCGATCACGCACCCACGCGGCCCAGCCGCCAGCGACGCTGGCGGTGCCGCAAGCTGGCAACGACAGCGGGCGGTCAAGCTGATGGAGGCGACCCTGGCCACCATCATCGCGGCGGCGGCTCCGCTCCTGTTCGTGACCGCAGGCGAGACGATCAGCGAGAAGTCCGGCGTCATCAACCTGTCGCTCGAAGGCAGCCTGATGCTCTCTGCCCTGGCCGCATTCGCGGTCGCCTTCGAGACTGGCAATACCTGGCTCGGCTTCGGCGCCGGAGCGATCGTCGGCACCACCTTCGCACTCGTCGTCGCATTCTCGAGCATCACGCTCTGGCTCAACCAGGTGGCCGTCGGGTTCGCCCTGGCCAGCCTGGGCATCGCCCTCCGCTCCTTCCTCGGGAGCGCCTATACGGGCAAGCCAGGTGGCGCCATCGCCGTGCCGTCCTACAGCATCCCTGTGCTGTCGGAGATCCCTCTCCTGGGGCCGGCGCTCTTCCGGCACGACATCGTGGTCTACTCCAGCCTGCTGCTGGTCGGCCTGGTCTGGGCCCTGCTGTACCGGACGCGGCCCGGCCTCACGCTGCAGGGGATCGGTGAGCGACCAGAGGCCGCACACGCCCGCGGAGTCGCCGTCAATCGCCTGCGCTACGCCTACACGATGCTCGGAGGTGCGCTCGTCGGGATCGGCGGCGCAGCCTTCACCCTCGACGCCAAGCTGGGGTGGTCCTTCATGCACACGCGCAACTTCGGCTGGATCGCCCTGGCCATCGTCATCTTCGGAGGCTGGCATCCCGTCCGCGTGGCGGCAGGCGTGCTGCTCTTCGGCGTCCTGCAATGGCTGGCGCTCGATCTGCAGGCCCTCTTCCCCAACCTCACCCAGGTGCTGCCGATCATGCCGTTCGTGCTGATGATCTTCGCCCTCGTGCTGGTGAACTCGTACCGACTCCGCACCTGGGCTGACCGGCACCCCCGGTGGGGGGGCATCATCCTCGGCGACGCGCCGTCGGCCATCGGGCGGCACTTTCGAGCAGAGTAGCCCCGAGGTCCTCCCGCTCAGGCGCAGCGAGCCGCGCCGGCTACACCGTGGCGGCGTAGAGTCCCGCCACCTGGCCATGCACCGTCCGCAGCACGGGTGCCATCTCGGCGAACTGTTCGAGCGTGAGGGATTGCTCGCCATCGGAGAGCGCGTCGTCAGGATCGGGGTGCACCTCGACCATGATGCCGTCGGCCCCGCCGGCCACCGCTGCCACCGCCATCGGCCGTACCAGCCAGCGCTTGCCGGTGGCGTGTGACGGGTCCACGATGACCGGCAGGTGGGTGAGCCTGTGCAGCAACGGTACCGCCGTCAGGTCGAGGGTGTTGCGGGTGTACCGTTCGAAGGTGCGGATACCGCGCTCGCACAGGATGACCTGGGGATTGCCGGAGCTCACGATGTACTCGGCAGCCATCAACCACTCCTCGACGGTGGCTGCGATGCCTCGCTTCAGCATGACCGGCCGCTGCACCCGCCCGGCCGCCATGAGCAGCGGGAAGTTCTGCATGTTGCGCGCTCCGATCTGGAGGATGTCAGCGTACTCGGCCACCGGCTCGACCTGGTTCGGCTCCATCACCTCGGTGACGACAGGCAAGCCCGTCCGCTCGCGCGCCTCGACCAGGAAGCGCACGCCGTCCATGCCCAGACCCTGGAAGCTGTAGGGGCTCGTGCGCGGCTTGAAGGCACCGCCGCGAAGCACGGTGGCGCCAGCTGCCGCCACTGCGTCCGCGGTTCGCAGCATCTGGTCACGACTCTCGATGGCACACGGGCCCGCCACCACCGTCAGCGACCCGCCGCCGATGGTGGTGCCGCCCACCTCGATGACGGTGTCCGGCGGGTGAAACTCGCGCGAGGTCAGCTTGAAGGGCTTGCTGACGGGGGTGACCGTTTCGACACCGGGCAACCCGGCCAGGTGGTTCATCACCTGCTCCTTGCGCAGGCCCACGTCGCCGACGACACCGATGACGACCCGCTGCTCGCCGCGGCTCTCGTGCGGGGTGAGCCCGTCCGCCTCGATGTGCTGGCGGACCACCTGGATCTCCTGCTCGGTCGCGGCGACCGACATCACGACCAGCATGCGGCGACTCCTTTGCGTGCGAGGGACGGCTCAGCCGTCGCGGCTGGGCACGTGGTGGAACAGGGCTGGGTCGGGATCACCGGGCAGGACGCGGATGAGGCTGGCGGGTCGCAGGCCGAGCGTCGCTCGCCCGAGCGGTCCCTCCAGCGTCAACGAGTCGGTCGATTCCGAGCGCGCCAGGACGGTGACCTGCGCGCCGGGCCGCAGGCCCCGCGCTTCGAGGTACGAGACCAGCCCGGTGTCGTCCTCGGCGGCCTCGGTGATGCGGTAGATCGTCACGCGCTCGCCCGAGCCGCACCCGCTCAGCAGCTCACCGGCAGGGCGACGAAGCGCCGTGGCCTCGTCGATGGGGTTGCCGTGGGGGCAGATCTCGGGATGCCCCAGCAGCTCGTCGAGCGCGGCTTCCACGCGCGGCGAGATGTGCGCCTGCAGCCGCACGGCCTCCGGGTCCGTCTCCGCCCAGGGGATGCCCAGGACGGACGAGAGCAGCCACTCGGCCAGCGCGTGACGCCGGTAGATGGCGTCCGCCTCGGCACTGCCCTTCGCGCTCAGCTCCACGTGGCGCGACTGGCCGATGGTGACGAGGCCGGCGTTCGATAGCCGCCGCAGCATCTCGCTGGTCGCCTGTGGCGAGACCCGCATCCGCCGCGCCAGGTCGGCTGCGCTCAGGCTTGGACCGCCACGTGACTGGCGGATGGCCAGCAGGTAGGCCTGTTCGGCGGCTGAGATGCCGGGTTCCTCGCGTGTCATCACCATCTCGCTACAGGATAGGCGCAGCCGTCGCTCAGCGAGACTCGGGCATGCGCCAGACGCGCTGGAGCAGGCAGCTGGTTCGATCGCCCACGGCGAAGCGGGCCGGTCCTGGCTCGCGTAGCAGCAGCGAGCCCAGCGGGGTGGTGAGCCGATAGTCCGTGTGGGTGCCGCGGTAGCGCACATCTTCCACCTTCGCCGCCAGCGGCCCCCCGAAGCGCACCCAGTCGGGTCGCACCATGTAGCGGCCCGGCCCGTCGGCGCCCATGGCCTCGAGGGCGTCCTCGATGAAGGAGGCAGGTCCCGTCAGGCGGGCCGCCCAGTCGTCGATCGGTCGAGCGTAGATGTCGCGGGGGCGGGCGACCTGCACGACCGCGCCGTCCCGCAGCAGCACGACCCGGTCTGCCACGGCCAGGGCTTCCTCGACGTCGTGGGTAGCGTGGATGGCCGCCGCGCCGTCCGCGTGCATCCGCGTCGCCAGCTCGGCCTGCAGCTCGCCCTTCAGGACCGTGTCGAGGTGTGCGGTGGGCTCGTCGAGCAGGTATACCGCCGGGCGCCGCGCCAGCGCGCGCGCCAGGCCCACCCGCTGCTGCTCGCCACCGGACAGCTCAGCCGGCCGGCGCGCGGCGAGGTGGGGGATGCGCATCTGCTCCAGCAGCACCTTCGCCTGTGCTCGCGAGGCGCTGCGGCTCTCGCCGGCGCGTCGCCGCGGGTAGGCCACGGTATCGAGGGCGTCCATGTGCGGCCACAGGCCGTAGTGCTGGAATACCATCGCCACGGGTCGCTGTTCGGGTGGGGTGCTGGCCTGCGGCGAGCCGACCAGGCGGCCTTCCAGGCGGATGTGACCCTCAGCCAGCGGCAGGAATCCGGCGATGGCGTAGAGCAGGGTGGTCTTGCCCGAGCCGGATGGACCCAG
>DATHSE010000128.1:0-4465 GCA_035464455.1 Anaerolineae bacterium
GGCCGTCGCATCGTAGACGTCACCGCCGCCACGTCAGCCGGACTGCGTGTGGTGGCCCTGGGGGTCGAAGTCGCGGGCGCCGCGCAGCTTCCGGTCGACTGAGGCCGGCCACCGAGCAGCCCTGCCCACGACCTGGCGTGCCGACGACTCGTCGGCCTTGACAGCTATCGCATTGACAGCGGCCGCCATGCGACGTTAGATGGGTCCCCTGGGGGACACGACCGTCCGCTGCGCCGGACGAACTGGAGGTCTCGCATGGCGTCCCGCCCCTGGCACATCGGCAGTGCGCTGCTGATCGCCGCTCTGCTGCTCGCAACCGAGCCCTCCGTCCAACCCGTGGAGGCTGCCGCGTCGACACGGTCGACGGCCACGCCGCGACCGGCGGCAGCGACGGCCAAGTGGGGCTGGGTCGCCAGTCGCAAGCTGAGCGGTAGCTGGATCCCGGCCAAGCATGACCGCGGCAACTCGGGCGGTGAGACCAACACCATCACCCACCAAGGCTCGCCCGGCTGGTACATCGTGACTCTCCCCGGCGTGGCGCCGGGCAGCGGCGAAACGGGTAGTGTGCTGGTCAGCCCTCTTGGCAAGCAGCCGCGCATCTGCGCTCCGGGTGACTGGGATGCCATCGGCGACCAGGTGAACGTGACCGTGCGCTGCTTCACCCTTTCGGGAACGCCGGCCAACGCGACGTTCGTGATGAACTGGTTGGCTGCCAGCGGAGCAGGTGGGCGGCTCGCCTACGCCCGCAACTTCAGTCCGACCAGCAACTGCGGCAGTCCGCAGCAGGCCTACGGGTCGCGTGGCGGCAGCATCTCCAACTGCCCCATCACCGATGATGCGGCGCTGGCTGGCGGCGCTCGACTGCGCATCCCGGGCCTGGCGTCCAACGGCGGAACGGTCCAGGTCAGCGCCATCGCACGGCGCGCTACAGACGAACTCAACGAACCCGTCTCTGCCGGTATCTGCGATCTGCTCCGCTTCCTGCCCGCCCGGGACGTGACGGGGGACGCCGGATTCGCGGACCACGAATGGGTCGACCTGCGCTGCTACGAGCCGGACGGCGACATCCAGATCTACCGTCGACACTACGTCTGGTTCATGGACGGCCTTGGCATGAAGGGCATCGTGCGCAAGAACGTGGCGTACCTGTTGGCCAGCAAGCCCGCGGCCGTGTCGTACACCCCCGACCGTCGGCACCGGTACTCGTCCGCGGGAAAGGCCGGCCGCGTGACTCGCCTGGGTACTGGGTCGTACGTGGCCACCCTGCCCGGGATGCCACTGGGCGGCAGCGCGCAGGTGACCGCGCTCGGTGGGCAGGCGCGGCATTGCGTCGTCACGAGTATCGAGCGCGCGTCACTGCCGCAGCGAGTCGGGGTCCGCTGCTTCGACCTGTCCGGTCAGCGGCGGGACGCGAAGTTTACGCTCGCCTACGCGCGCTAGCGCTGGTCAGCACCCATTCGGCCACCCACCCAAGCCCTCCGTGCATGTGAGCGCGCGCCATCCCGAGGCTCGATGGAAGCCCGGGGAAGCCGAAAAATAGCCGTACTAACTAGTAGTAGCGGGGTGCATAATCACCGGGCCTCCCCCGAGGCCGAGCCCTTTCCCCCCAAGGAGATCGTCCATTGAGGACAGCGTCAAGAGTCGGCTCAACCGGTGTGCTCATCGTCGTGCTCATGCTGCTCGCCCAGGCGCTACCTGTCGCCGCAGCCAACATCGGCTTCGGCGCCAAGCTCAGCAAGACCAGCCAGCCTGCGAATGCCGAAGGGGGTCAGCGTTGCGATGACAACGGAGGCATCCCCTCCGGGTCGGACTGCACGTGGGTCGCGACGCAGGCCTACCAGAACGCGGGCCGTCACAAGGCACCCAGGAACGGCACCATCGGCAAGGTCAAGCTCGTATCCTGCGTCCAGGGCAGCTTCCGGCTCCAGCTCGCGAACTACAAGCCTGCATCAGACAAGGCCAAGGTCGTTCGCAACGGACCGGTGATCAAGTACGCAGCCGACCCCCGTGAGGTCGATGCCGATCTCGACACCTACTGCGGTGGCGAAGACGGCACCGACTACAGGGTCCAGACCTTCAAGGTGAACGTACCGGTCCGAGCCGGCGAGTACATCGCCTTCAAGGCCAAGCGCGCCGGCACGCTTTACTGCAGCGGCGATTCCGGTGTCCAGCTGTACGCTCCGCCGCCGGCGGTGGGCGGCAGCTTCCGCAACGCCACCGACGACACCAGCTGCCTGATGCTGGTCCGGTTGATCTACAAGTAGGCCGCTGCATGATGCCGGCCGGTCAGCGCCGCTGTTGCCCGGCCGGCACCATGTGACAACGGACACGCCGTAGACTGCAGCGCCGGCCCGCAGGGGTGGGCAGGACCGCCGTCTGCTACTCCGCGATCCGCCTGCGCGCCCGCAGCGTCAACACGGCCCAGCCGATGGCCAGACCCACGGTGGCGCCGATCGCGTCCACCACGAGGTCGTCGACCCGCCCCGCGCGGCCGGGCACGAACGACTGGTGCAGCTCATCGCTGGCACCGTAGAGCAGCGCGAGCCCGAAGGCGATGGTGACGTGTCGCCGGCTCGGCCGACCGCCACGGGCCAGCGCGAACAGGAAGAGAGCTGCCAGCGTGCCATAGACGACGAGATGCGCCGAGACGCGGATGGGACGCTCCACGGCGGCGTCTTCGCTGACGCGCAGGCCGCTCTGCGACGAGAGCATGAAGATGAGCGTCATCAGCGCCAGCGCCGGAAGCCAGTAGAGCCACGGCCGACGATCGGCCACGGAGCCGCTCACGCCGGCAGCGCGACCTCGAGCAGCCCGTCACGCACACGCAACGGGTAGTAGCGCAGCCGCCGCACGCGGGTCAGTGCGCGTGCCTGTGCCTTGGAGTCCGAGGGCGGCGGTGGAGGAACCCTGCCGTCCGGGCTCCATGTGGGCCGGTATTCGCCATCAGCAGTCAGACCGCCCGTCGTCGGGAAGGTCACCACCTCGCCATCGCGGACGTCGAACGCACCGCGATGGAGCGGACAGTGGAGCGTGCAGCCGTCAAGTCGCCCGGCGGAGAAGGGGGCCGACATGTGCGGGCAGCGATCGTCGGTCGCGACGAGGCCGGCCTCGGTGTGGGCGATGAGCACGTCGAGGTCCCCACGCGTGAGCCGCAGCATCGAGCCGAGCGGCAGATCCGCCAGCGCCACGGCTACCTGGAAGGGTGCGCCAGCAGTCCCCGCTGCCTGCCGGGCGGGCGGGAATGGGAGGAGGCGAGGGGTGCTCATGGCAGCATCCTAGCGCCCGCCTGCGGCATCATTCGTGCTTCAGGCTCGCCACAGGAGATCGACCCCCGATGCGCTACGCACTCATGACCGAGCCCCAGCAGGGCTACAGCTACGCGGACATCCTCGACGCCGCCAACGCCGCCAAGGCCGCCGGCTTCGAGACCTACTTCCGCTCGGACCACTACTCCAGCTTCCCCGGCGAGAGCGGCCAACCCGCCACCGACGCCTGGACCACCCTGGCCGGCCTGGCTCGAGACACCACTGGTATCGGGCTGGGCTCGATGGTGTCGCCGGTGACGTTCCGCCTGCCGGGCTCCTTCGCCAAGGTGGTCGCCACGGTCGACGAGATGGCAGGGCCGGGACGGGTGGAGATGGGTGTCGGCGCAGGCTGGAACGAGGAGGAGCACGCGGCCCTGGGCCTGCCATATCCGGGCACGGTCGAGCGTGTCGACCGGCTCGAGGAGGAGCTGGCCATCCTGCGCGGGCTGTGGGACGAGCCCGACGGCTGGTCCTTCGAGGGCCGGCACTACCAGGTGCGTGACGCGCTCTTCCGGCCCCGCGGCAAGCGCCCCAACCTCATCCTCGGCGGCACCGGCCGGCCGCGCTCCTGCCGCCTTGGGGCCACCTACGCCGACGAGTACAACATCAGCTCGTCCAACCCCGCCGAGGTACGCCAGATCATGGACCGTCTCGATGCCGCCTGCGAAGCGCAGGGGCGCGATCCACGCTCGCTGACGCGCTCCGTCATGGCCGGCGTGCTGGTCGGCCGGGACGACGCCGATGTCGCCCGTCGCACGGACGCCCAGGTCGCCATCTTCGGCGGGGCGGACGACGATGCCGCCGCCTGGCTGGAGGCCCGCCGCGACCGCTGGGTCCTGGGTACCCCCGAGCAGGCACGGTCGCGTATCGCGGAGTATGCCGACACGGGCGTTGACCGCCTGCTGCTCCAGGTCTTCCTGCCGCGCGACCTGGAGCACATCGCGATCATGGGCGAGATCATCGGCTGAGCCCGCGGGCTCGAGCGTGCGGTCGGGTACGCTCAGCGGATGCGACCCAGTATCAGCGGATGCGTCCCATCCGACCGACCGGCCAGTAGCGGATCCAGGGTCGCCCCTCCAGCGCGCTGGTCTCAACCGGGCCGAACGTCCGAGAATCGGTGGACGCGTCGGGAGCGTCGCCGGTGACGAGGAGGCTGCTGC
>DATHSE010000129.1:0-2679 GCA_035464455.1 Anaerolineae bacterium
CTACGCCGACCGAGCCAGGGCTCGCGGACGCTCCTTCGGCGAGGACAGCCCGTGGCAGGCGGAGATGGAAGCCGCCTTCCCCTACGAGGAGACGCCCGACCAGCTGCGTGCGGCCATCGAGGTCAAGGCCGACCTCGAGCGCGACACACCCATGGACCGGCTGGTGGTGGGAGACGTGGGCTACGGCAAGACCGAGGTCGCCTTGCGCGCCGCCTTCAAGGCCATCGCTGGCGGTACCCAGGTGGCCGTGCTCGTGCCCACCACCGTGCTGGCGGCACAGCACCTGATCACCTTCGGACAGCGGTTCGCGGCCTACCCGGTGACGGTGCGCTCGCTCAGCCGCTTCGTGTCGAGGCGTGAGCAGCAGGACACGCTGGCAGGGCTGGCCGCCGGCGCGGTGGACATCGTCATCGGCACGCATCGCCTGCTGAGCCGCGACATCCGCTTCAAGGACCTGGGCCTCGTCGTGGTCGACGAGGAGCAGCGCTTCGGCGTCAGCCACAAGGAGCGCCTGAAGCAGCTCAAGACCGAGGTGCACGTGCTCACCCTCTCGGCCACGCCCATCCCGCGCACGCTGAACCTGGCCCTCGTGGGCGTGCGCGACATGAGCGTCATCGAGACGCCGCCGGAGGATCGCCTGCCGATCCAGACGCGCGTCGCGGAGGCCTCGGCCGGCCTCGTGCGCGATGCCATCCTGCGTGAGCTCGACCGTGGCGGCCAGGTCTTCTACGTGCACAACCGCGTCGAGACCATCGAGGCCCAGGCCGAGCAGCTGCGGCGCCTGCTGCCCAGCGCCCGCATCGTCGTCGGCCACGGCCAGATGCCCGAGGGGGCCCTCGAGAAGGTCATGCTGGCCTTCGCCGGCGGTGAGTACGACGTTCTCGTCAGCACCACCATCATCGAATCGGGGCTGGACATCCCCAACGCCAACACCATCGTCATCGACCGCGCCGACGCGCTCGGTTTGGCCCAGCTGTACCAGCTTCGCGGCCGCGTGGGCCGCTCGTCGCGGCGCGCCTACGCCTACCTGCTGTACCGCCGCAAGGCATCCCTCTCCGATGTCGCGCGCAAGCGCCTGGCTGCCATCTTCAACGCCTCCGAGCTGGGTGCGGGCTTCCAGATCGCGCTCTCCGACCTGGAGATCCGCGGCGCCGGCAACATCCTCGGTGCCGAGCAGCACGGCCACATGGCGGCGGTCGGGTTCGACCTGTACACGCGCATGCTGGCCGAGGCGGTGGAGGAGGAGAAGGCTGCGCTGGAGGGACGCGAAGCACGCCACGCCCGCACGCAGGCCAAGATCGACCTGCCGGTCGATGCCTACCTGCCCGACGACTACGTGCCCGAGGAGCCGCAGAAGCTGGAGCTCTACCGGCGCCTGGGCCGCGTCGTGAGCGACGACGGCCTGGAAGAGGTTCGCGCCGAGCTGCTCGACCGCTATGGTCCGCTGCCGGCGCCGGTGGTCAGGCTGCTGGAGGTGTCGCGTATGCGCTTCCGCGCCGAGGAGGCCGGCCTGCTGCAGGTCTCGCGCGAGGAGGGCCAGCTGGTCCTGCGCTTCGGGCCCGACTGGTCGCGCGCCGACACCATGCGGGCGTTGGCACCGCGCGCCGTCGACGACCCGCTGCGTGCGCTGCAGGGCCAGGTCCGCTACGGCTCACAACAGGTCCGCACTCGTGTCCCCGCGGATGGGGAGCGCACCTGGGCGCTGGCACAGGCGATGGTCGAGCGGCTGGCGGACGCGGCGGTTCAGCTCCTGGCCAGCCGCGTCTGACGGCCGGAGGTCAAGCTCAGCCGCGGGCGTCTGAGGCGGGGGAGGGGTCGGGCGGTATCTCCGGTCGGGCCTGCGTGAAGCGTGCGACGTACTCAGGCCGGTAGCGGTCGTAGAGCGTGATGAGCAGTGTCACGAGCAGGAGCAGGAAGCCGAGGCGGCGGAGCAACGGTCCCACGTCCTCGAAGCCCGTGAGCACGAACAGCACGACCGCCAGGATGGCCACGTTCAGCAGGCCGGTCACGACGAACTGGCGCACTGCCGGGCCCGGCCCGAAGCCGCGACGCTCGAAGGCGGTGCTCAGGGCGGCGTTGGCGATGACGACGATGCCGAGGATGAAGGCGAGCTCGATGGGGTCGCTCCGGAGACCGAGCATCTGGCCGAAGATGATCGTGACCAGCGCGATGATCGCGTACTTCTCCCACAGGTCGGGCCGCAGGATGTGCTCCATCATGCGTCGGCGTTCGGCCGCCAGGCGTTCGGGCGGCACGGCCCGTCCAGGCTCGGCATCGGCGTCGATGGTGAGCGGCCGGTCCCGCGGCGGCAGATAGTTCCGGGCCAGCCACCAGAGGGCATAGGCGGCGATGGCCGTCGCGATGACGGCGATGACGAGGATCCAGGGCCGAGCAGCGAACGCGTCGGCCCATCCGGTGCTCGGGTCCACGCCGAAGATGGTCTCCTTGATGAAGTCCGTGGTATCGAGCTGTGCGATGTGGATCCACCACTCCTGCGGCAGCTTGATGAAGATCCAGATGAACGCGGTCGCCGCCAGCAGGACTCGCTGGTTCATGCGCCGAGGGTCCCAGAACAGGCGCACGGCCTCGTAGAAGATGAAGAAGTACTCGAACGTGTTGGGAAAGATGAAGAGCAGCTCACGGACACCGGTCAGCTCGAACGCCACGACGCCCACGAGC
>DATHSE010000130.1:0-12308 GCA_035464455.1 Anaerolineae bacterium
GTCCATATCCACGCTGACGAGGGCGATGGCGGCGTCGTTGTCACGGCGGGCGTCGGCCAGCTCCGCCAGCAGCGAGGCGTCGACCAGCGGCACGTCGCCACTGAGGACGATGATCTCGTGGACATCGTCGGGCAGGACGGACAGCGCCGCCGCGATGGCGTCGGCGGTGCCGAGCGGCTCGGCCTGGGTGGCGAAGTCAGCGTCCTCGGCGAAGACGTCGCCGATGGCGGCGACCGGTGGGCTGATGACCACCAGCGGCCGCGACCCGGTGGCCGCAACGGCCGCTTCGAGGACGTAGGCCAGCATGGGCCGGCCGCAGATGGGGTGCAGCACCTTGGGCGTCACCGAACGCATGCGCGTGCCGAGGCCCGCGGCCATCACGACCGCGGTGAGATGCTGGCGTGGGTGCGTGTTCACGTGGCGGACGGACCGCCGCTAGGTGATGGAGGCTGGTCGGGCATCAGGTAGGTGGACTGTAGGGGTGCGCCCAGCACGTGTCAAACGGTCACACCCGAACGCCGATCGGCGTTCGGCGAGTCCGAAGACGGCCAACGATGACCCCGCCACGATGTGATCGCGTGCACCTGGACCGACCAGGTGCCTGCCGGGCTGAACAGCGTGACATCCTCGTTGACGGTCCCGGCCACGCGCTCCCAGCCGGTTCGACGCGTCCGGCAGTGCTCCAGCCGCCGACCACGAAGGGCGGGATCGGCCGGATGGGCGTGCCGTGGTGCGGATCCGATGGGCTCTAGCGCTTCTGGGCGATGACCTCGATCTCGACCCGGATATCCATCGGCAGGCGCGCGGCCTCGATGGTGGTGCGGGCGGGATACGGCTCCGGCATGAAGGAGCCGTAGACCTCGTTGAAGGCCTTGAAGTCGTCCATGTCCGCGAGATAGCAGGTCGTCTTCACGACATCGCCCAGGTCGAGCCCCATCTCGCCGAGGAGTGCCTTGATGTTCAGCATCGTGCGCTCGGTCTGGACGGCCACGCCGCCCTCGACGAGCGTGTTCGTCCCGGGGTCCATGGGACCCTGTCCCGAGCAGAAGACGAGCGTGTCGGTGACGATGGCCTGGCTGTAGGGACCGATGGCGTTGGGCGCCTTCGAGGTCTGGATACGCTCCTTCACGGGTCTGCTCCCCTCTCGCTGCTGGTCGTGGTCAGGATCACGGCATCCTCGAGCGCGGCCGGACGCTCGGACTGGAGGGTGATCGCGGCATGGGTTGCGGCTGCCTCGGAAGGATAGACCGCGAAGAGCGTGGGCCCCGAGCCACTCAGCATCACCGCCCGGCCGAGGACACGAGTGGCGGCATCATGAGCGGCGGCCAGGCCGGGCGACAGGCGGATGGCGGGCGGCCACAGGTCGTTGGTGTCGGCGAGCTCCTGCGTCGCGGCCGCGAGGGCGGTGCCGTCGATGCCACGAGCCAGCAGTGCGGCCAACTCATCGACACGAGCGGCCACGCCGCTGTCGCGGGACGGGCGACGATCCAGCTCGGCGAACACGTCGGCCGTCGAGAGCCGCTGTCGGGGCGTGATCAGCACCAGCCCGGCGGGTGGATCGGGCGCCGGCAGCCGCGTCAGGCGCTCGCCGATGCCTTGGACCACCGCGGCGCCGTGTGCAGCGGCGAAGAAGGGCACGTCGGCGCCAAGACGGAGCGCGGTGCGCAGCCGCTGGGCCGGGCGCAGCTGCACGCCCCACGCCTGGAGCGCGAGCTCAAGCGCGGCCGCGGCATCAGAGCTGCCGCCGCCAAGGCCAGCCGCGGCAGGGATGCGCTTCTGCAGGCGGAAGCGCAGCGCGGGCAGCGGTGGACCCACCGCCTCGCGCAGGAGGGCGGTCGCTCGAAGCACGAGGTTGTCCTCGGTCGCTTCCAGCTCACCCTCGATGCTGAGCGAGTCGGGCCCCCCGGTGGGATCGGGCTCGGCCTCGAGCACGTCGTGCAGCGCCAGCCGCAGGAACACCGAGCGCAGCAGATGGTAGCCGTCATCGCGCCTGCCGTTGACGGCCAGGGCCAGGTTGACCTTGGCCGGGGCCTGCCTTCGAAGCATGCTCATGGCAGTGGCGTCAGGGCCTCACGCAATGCCAGCCATTCGTCGACCGAGAGCGTCTGTGGGCGCCGGTCGAGGTCGACGCCGCAGCCGGCGAGCGCCCTGTCGAGGCGCACACGGTCGAGTCCCGGAAGCTGGCGGGCGAGGACGTTATGGATCATCTTGCGGCGCTCGCGGAAGCCCGCCTGCACGAGGCGCCAGAGTTCCTCCTCGCCCTGGTCGTCGAGGCGACGCGGGCGTGTCTCGCCCACCAGGACCGCAGAATCCACGTCCGGCGCCGGCTCGAAGGCGACCGCCGGCACGCTGAAAGCGACGCGTACCTGCGCGTGGTACTGGACGAACACCGACAGGTAGCTCATGGCGCCGGCCGGCGCCGCGATGCGCTCGGCCACCTCCTTCTGCACCATCAGCACGAACCGCTCGGGACGTGGTTCGGACGTCAGCACCTTGTGCAGGATGGGGCTGGTGATGTGATAGGGCACGTTGGCCACCAGGGCCCACGGGTCGGTGGCCACGGCTGCCAGCTCGACGTCAAGGAAGTCGGCCTCCACCAGCGTCAGGTCGCGCGCATCTCCGAAGCGTGCCCGCAGATGCTCGGCGAGGCGTGCGTCGAGCTCGATGGCCGTGACGGCTGCCCCCGCGGCCAGCAGCTGCGCCGTCAGGATGCCGATGCCCGGGCCCACCTCCACGATGCGCTCGCCGGGTCGGACGTCAGCCACCTCGATGATGCGCTCCAGCACGGCGCCGTCGGCGAGGTGGTTCTGCGACAGTGACCTGCGTGCAGCCAGCCAGTGTCGACGCAGGTAGCGCTCTACCGCCTCGGGGCCGAGATGTGCAGGATCGAGCTCATGGGCGCCTGGCGGCACCGTCATACCGCCAGCTTGAGCGATGGACGCGCATCGAGCGAGCGGTCGGCACGTGCCCCGGCGAGGTGCCGATGATGGCCCGCGGCAGCGATCATGGCGGCGTTGTCGGTGCACAGCCCGGGTCGCGGCACGACCAGCGGCACGCCCAGGCCCGCGGCGCCGGCAGCGATGCGGTCGCGCAGGACGCCGTTGGCCGCCACGCCGCCGCCCAGGATGATGGTGCTGGCCCCGAGCTCGCGGGCCGCGCGCAGGGTCTTGGTGGCGAGCACGTCGACGACCGACTCCTGGAAGGCCCACGCGAGCTCGGCCACGTCGCTGGCGGAGAGGTCGGCGCCGTCGAGGTCGCGATCCTGCGGCGAACGGCCAAGCGCCTCGCCCACCGCGTGGCGCGCGGCCGTCTTGAGACCGCTGAACGAGAAGTCGTACGAGTCGCCCATCCACGCCCGCGGGAAGCGCCGCTCGTGCGCCGTGGCGCGGGCTGCCGCCTGCATGATGGCCGGACCGCCCGGGTAGGAGAGGCCGAGCAGCCGCCCGACCTTGTCGAAGGCCTCGCCGGCGGCGTCATCGACCGTCTGGCCCAGCAGCCGATAGTTGAGGTGGTCCGTCATCTCGACGATGAAGGTGTGACCGCCGCTCACCACCAGCGCCACCAGCGGGAACGCCGGTGCCGGGCGCTCCTCCTCGTCGGGATCCAGCAGCCAGGCAGCGTAGATATGTCCCTCGAGGTGGTTCACCGGCACCAGCGGCAGGCCCACGCTCCAGGCCAGCGTCTTGGCCATGGTGATGCCCACCAGCAGCGAGCCGGCCAGGCCGGGACCCTCGGTGACGGCCACCGCGTCCAGCTCCGACCAGTCGTCGATGGCGGCGCGCCTGCGGGCCTCATCCAGCACCGGGACCATCCAGCGCAGGTGTGCTCGCGCCGCCACCTCGGGCACGATGCCACCGGTGGCCGAGTGCAGCCGCACCTGGCTGGCCACGACGCTGGCGACGATGCGCCGGCCCTCCTCGACCACGGCGACGGCGGTCTCATCGCACGACGACTCGACCGCCAGGATGCGTCCGCGGCTCATGCGTCACGCACCCCCGCGTCGTCCTCGTGGTCGGGGACGTAGCCTGGATCCGCCCGCAGCACATCGATGGCGTAGCGGGCCGCCATGCGCGACATCAGGCGTCGCATATCTGGAGTGTCGAGACGCTCGGTGGTCATGATCAGGGCGTCCTCACCGTTATCGCTGTAGTAGCGCGGGCGCACGCCGACCGGGCGAAAACCGAAGCGCTGGTAGAGCTGGCGCGCAGCCGCGTTGCCGAGGCGGACCTCCAGCGTCACCACGGCAGCACCGATATCGGCCGACAGGGCCATGAGCTCGCTCAGCAGGAGCCCGCCGACGCCGCGGCGCCGGTAGGCCGGCAGCACGGCAAAGGTGGTGACGTGGGCCTCATCGACCATCAGCCAGATGCCGGCATAGGCGATGACGCGCTCACCAGCGCGGACGACGAGATAGCGCGCCATGCGGTTGGTCTCGAGCTCCTGGCGAAAGGCGTACGGCGGCCACGGCGTGGGGAACGAGGCACTCTCGATGGCGTGCACGGCCGGGATGTCGTCGGCGGCCATCGGCTGCACCGTGAGCCTTACCGGAGGTCGGGCGACCATCCCAGCTCCTCCGCTGCGCTCCTGACACCGCGCGGCAGTGCCACGTAGGCAGGCGTCAGCTCGGCGACATCGTCCCAGTCACCGGCAAGAAAGCGCGCCCGGGCGAGGGCCAGCAGGGCCGCCGGCAGGCCCTCGACGGCAGCCACGCCAAGTCGCGTAGCCTCCGGGCCGACGAGCCCTGGCTCGACGTCCACTGCGATCACGGCGCGCTCACCGATAGCCTCCGCAAGGCCGCCGGGAGCCACCAGCTCGGGGTCAGCGCCGGCGAGTGCCAGATAGTGGTCTCGCGCCCCCGCCGGCAGCACCACGGCAGCATCGCCGGCTGCGCCCGCCGCCATCGCGGCATGACGGAGCGCATCCGCTGAGCGCACGCCCACCAGCGGCAACGATCGCGCATAGGCGATCGTCTTGGCCGTGGCCAGCCCCACGCGGAGGCCGCTGAAGGATCCCGGACCCGTGCCGACGGCCACCGCTGCCACCTGCCCGAGGGTGGCATCGGCCGCGGCCAGCGCCTCGTCGATCTGCTCGAGCAGGTGGGAGGCGTGGCGGTGCTGCACCTGGCGGCAGCTCAGCGCGGCCGGGATGGCGTCTCCGACCGCCACGACGCTGCTGCGCGTGGAGGTGTCGAAGGCGAGGAGCAGGCCGGGGCCGACGGTCTCGCTCATGCGTCTGCAGCACCCGCACGCCAGCGTCGAGCCGCCGCCTGGTAGCGCTCGGCGATCTCGCCGTGGCCGTGGATGTGGATGTCGCGCAGCTCCTCCCCGGTAGGCAGGATGACTACCGTCAGTCGCGTCTGATCGAGGCGCTCGTCCAGGCGGTCGGCCCACTCGCTGAGCGTCACGCCGTCGTCCTGGCGCTCGTCGAGAAGCCCTCCGGCCAGGACCTCGTCCGACCCGGCGAGGCGATAGAGGTCCTGGTGGAACAGCGTCAGGCGCCCCTCGTACTCGGCCATGAGCGTGAAGCTTGGGCTGTTCACCACCTCGTCGATGCCCAGCCCAACGGCGAAGCCCTTGGCGAACTGCGTCTTGCCCGCACCCAGCGGACCCACCAGCGCCAGGCGGTCTCCGGGCCTTGCCACGGCCGCCAGCGCCGCTGCGAGCGAACGCGTGTGGGCGGCCGAAGACGTGCTCAGCCGCAGCACCACGGGTGCCTGCTCGAGGTCGGACATGGTCATCGCACGCCTAGCCGAGCCGCTCCAGCGTGGCGAGTGGGACGCAGTGGCGCTCCGCCCGGCCGTCCTCACCGGCCAGCTCCACGAACCCGCCGGGTGCGTAGCTGCCGCCCGGCCAGCGGCGTGGCCCGGACAGGCCGACCAGCAGTCCCTCGTGATCGCGGTGCTCGCCGCTGATGACGCGGACGGTACCCGGTGGGCGCGAGGCCGCCTCCACCAGCGGGCCTGGGTCGCCGTCGATGACGAGCGTGCGCGAAGCCGGCAGGATGCCGGCGTTGCGACCGTCGGCGGCCAGCAGCAGGTCCCACAGGTGCGCCGGGATGGGGACGCGGCCGTAGCCCCCGAGGGCGAGCAACCCGAACGGGGCCGCGGCATGCAGGGCAGCCTGCTGTCGGGCTTCCGACGAGGTCAGCTGCCGCAGGTCGCGACTGGCGACGCCACCCGAGATGATGGCAGCCGCGCCGATGGCGCGCGCCCGAGACACGGCTTCGACGTCGATGCGAGTGCCGACCACGAGGATGGCGCCGGCGGCGGTGACATCGATGCGGGACGTCTGGATCTCGGCGTCAGGCCGATCCACCGCGATGACGATGCGCCCCCACGAAGGGCGGCCCCAGCCGACACGGGCATCCACCGCCAGGCCATCTGCCCGCAGATACAGGCGACCGGGCGTGACGGCCTCGACGACACCGGCAGCCGGCGCGTTCAAGGTGACGGCGTTGCTGCCTGCCACCAGGTAGGTGTTGCCATCTCGCCCGTGCTCACATACGCGCGTGCGATGGGCGGTGGCGGCCGACTTGCGGCCAAGACGACCCGACTGCGGTCCCGGGACGTTGTCCAGGATGTCTCCAGGGGCAAGACGGATGAGTGCCGCGGTGGTGGGCACCTCGAGCGCTTCCTGATCGCGGAAGTGCTCGATGATGGGCTGGCCCAGCGCCACCCGCTGGCCCGGGCTCACCAGCGGACGATCGGCCAGCCCGATAGGCAGGCGCAGCAGACGCCCGCGCTCCGGCCGCGCGGCCGGCACCGCGAACCGGCCTGGATCAGGTCCGCTCATCGGTCGCTGCCCACCCACGCGGGTGCTTCCCACTCGGCGAGCAGCGTACGCCGCTGCTCCCCACCGGGCGGCAGGTCGAGCGGGATGCTGCGGGTGTCGACCAGCAGGCCACCGAGGCCCCCTCGTACCTCGAGCAGGAGGTGGCGGCCCTCGACCCCGAGGACGGCGCCATCGCCGGGATCGATGTCGAGCTGGGCGCTGATGCCGGGCGGCAGGTCCACGAGCCGCAATAGCCCGGGCTCGAGGCTCAGGCGCTCGTCGCCGAGCACGCTGCTGATGTGCATCGAACCAGCCTCCGGCTGCTTCTTGCCGTCCCGGCTCGGTGTGCCGGTGAGCACGGCACTTCCGAGCGGCAGCAGGCAGTCACCCAGGAGATCGGCCAGCAGCCGACGTCGATCGCTCTCCACCGGGAGCGCACCCAGGGGTGCGAGGACGCCGGCATGATCATGCAGGATGCTCACCGCGCCGGAGCGGCGGATGCCGTCGACGACAGCCAGCGCCGAGGCAGCGGGCGGGACGGCGGCGAACGCGCCACCGCTGAGCACGAGCACATCGGCCGCGTCGGGCTCCTCCGCGGTCGCGGCCTCGGCCCACGTGCCGGTCAGGCGCTCGAGCGCGGCACGAAGCGCTGCCAGCCGCAGGTGGGTGCCCTCGTCATCGAGGTGTGACCAGGGGTTCAGCGCCAGCTCGCGCAGCCCATCGAGCCGGGCCGCGGGGTCGCCTGGCAGCGTGCACCAGCGCAACATGGAGTCTCCCAGCGCCTCATCCTCGAGCAGCTC
The DNA here is from genome assembly GCA_035464455.1 of Anaerolineae bacterium. Lineage (GTDB taxonomy): Bacteria > Chloroflexota > Limnocylindria > Limnocylindrales > CSP1-4 > JAFMJV01. The sequence goes on from DATHSE010000130.1 coordinate 7,571, forward strand.
CGCTGGCAGCAGCCCGGCTGCAGCCGTGACCGCATGGCGCGACCGGCCATCGGCGTGGGCCAGCGTTCGCGAGGCGGCCGTGATGCCGATCTCGATACCGTCCACGCGGTTGCCCAGCATGGCCGCCAGCGAGGCGACGGACGTACGCAGAGCGGCCCGACCATCGGCCACCGCGAGTGCGCCACGACCGGCGAGGTGGAGGCCCACCTGTCGTGCGGCCGTGCGCAGCAGCGACTCCGTGGTCGAGGGGACGACATCGGGCGCCGGCAACGAGAACAGGCGCGTGTCGGGCAGACCTGCGGGGCGCTCGCCGAATGGACCACAGGCGATCGCGGCGATGTCATCGCGGAAGCGGGCGAGCGAGCCGGTGCGCGACCACAGGCGGCTGGCCGCCTCGAGCTCCGCCTCGTCGACCCCGTCCCGGCCGCCCATCACCAGCGCGTCGACATGCGCGTCCAGGCAGGCTTCGCCGAGGGCCACGAGGTCCGGGCTCGGCCCGAAGAAGCGTCCCGCGATGACCCAGCCGGCGGCGCTGAACGCACGCTCGAGCAGCTCGCCGGTGAGGACCGAGGCTGCCACGAGCACACCACGAGGCGCAGCCACGGTGTGGACCTCCAGGCGGGACCAGTCACGCCAGCCCTCCATCGAGCCGGCCACGGAGGCGTCGGTCCGCGCCACGCGCCAAGCCAGGTCCTCGAGGATGGAATCGGGAGCGATGGCGGCAGGTGCCGCGCCGGCGGCGAGCATGCGGTAGCGACCAGCCACGGGAGCGATGAGCGCGGCCGTGGTGCTGACGGTGCCGCGGTCGAGGGTGAAGAAGGCCGGGGTGTCCTGGGTCACGCGACAGATGGTAGCCCGGCAGCGCTATGGGGGTGTCGGATCAGGCGTACAGGTTCGCCTCGGCGTCGAGCTCCTCGAGGCGCTCGATCAGCCGCTCGATATCATCGTCGTCCGCGAGCAGGTGGCTGGCACCGGGATCGTCACCGCCGAAGATGCCGCGCAGGATGGGATCGAAGAAGAGCATGCCCAGCCCATCCAGCGTCCCGGCGCCGCGATTGGCCTCCAGGAACAAGACGGCTGGAACGGTCGCGCCCAGCAGCTGGATCTCGCGCGCCACGACCTCGATGTCGTCGCCGTCGAAGGCGCCGAAGTCGCGCGACCTGGCGAACTGCTCGGTGATGTCGGGCGGTCGATGCAAACCCGTTGTCCCTCCTTCAGGCATGCCGAACCGGCACGGCCGCGGGGTCGGGTCCCTCAACCCTGATCCTCGCGACCTGTCGCGACATGCCTCTCGGTGCCGGTGGCGTCAATCCCTGGGGGGTTGACCGGCTAGCGGATGGTACACCCGGTCCAGTCGTCGGGCCATGCCCGTGAGCACTTCCCAGGCGATGGTGTTGCGCTGACGCGCCAGTTCCCCGACCGTGATCGACTCGGCCCCCTGTCGACCGAGCAGCACGAACTCCTCGCCATAGTCCAATCCGGGCAGATCGGTCACATCGACGGTCACGGCGTCCATCGAGACGCGGCCGACGATGGCGATCCGCCGACCGCGCACGAGCGCCATCGCGCCCGGCTGCGAGCTGCGCAGGTAGCCGTCGCCGTAGCCCACCGGCAGGACCGCGATCCGCGTGGCGCGCTCCGCTCGCCACGTGCCGCCGTAGCCGACGGTGCCACCGGCGGGTACGTCGCTGAACGCCGCCGGACGGGCCTTCAGGGACATCGCCGGGCGCAACCGTTTGGCGGCCTCGAGGGCATCGGGGGCGATGGGCAGATCGGCGTCGAGCACACCGTAGACGGCGATCCCCGGGCGCACCAGGTCCAGCGACGGCTCATCGTGGGTGAAGATGCCGCCGCTGGCAGCGATGTGACGTGGCGGTATCGGCAGGCCGGCCTCGTGCAGTGCGGTCACCGCGGCCTCGAAGTGGAGGACCTGGGCGTCGGACGAGGGCGGGTCCTCCGGGCTGTGCAGGTGCGACCACAGGCCTGCCAGGACGATGCGCCGGTCGGCCACGGCCGCAGCAGCGACGGCGGGAACTGACTCGGGCAACAGGCCGCCGCGCCCCATGCCCGTCTCGACCCCGATGTGCACGCGCACGGGCGGACCCCCGGGGGGCGCCGCCGCGCGGATGGCCTCGAGGTCGGCAGCCGACATCACCGTGAGCTCCACGTCGGCCGCCACGGCATCGGCCGCAGCCGCGGCCGGAACCGGGTACAGCAGCAGGATGCGGCCCTCCACGCGCGGCCGAAGTGCGATGGCTTCGTCGAGGGTGGCGACGCAGAGTGCCTCCACGTGGGGCGCCAGTGCGGGGCCGACGGCCTCGACGCCGTGCCCGTAGGCGTCGGCCTTGACGACGGGAGCCACCGCCGCCGGCCCGACCACCGAGCGGATGACGCCGATGTTCTGCACCATGGCCTCGAGGTCGATCTCCAGCCACGCGCCACGGTGCAGCGGTGCCGCGGAGGTAGCGCTCACGAGTCCCGTCCCTGCGCCAGGGCGCGGCGGACGCGCGGCAGCAGCGGCAGCAGGTCCGTGGCCATGAGTCCGGCATCACCCAGCTCGAGAGTGGCCAGCTCGCCGGCCCGCGCGTGCAGGTACACCCCCAGCGCCGCCGCCTCGAATGGACGCAGCCCCTGTCCGAGCAGCGAGGTGATGACGCCGGCGAGGATGTCACCGCTGCCGCCGGACGCCAGCGCAGGCACCTCGAAGGGCGCGGTGACGACCCGACCGTCCGCATCGGCGATGACGGTGTACGCGCCCTTGAGCACGACCACCACCTGCCAGTCGCGAGCCGCGCCGATCGCTGCCTCGCGACGCGAGCGGTCGCTGCCGCCCGGCTCACGGCCGAGCCGAGCGAACTCTCCCGCATGTGGGGTCAGGATGGCGGGCCGGACCAGGCGCCTCCACCAACCGGGCAGCGTGGCGAGCGCGCCGAGGGCGCCGGCATCCACCACCGACGGCGCTCCATCCATCGACAGCAGCGACTGCACCAGGCGCGTGGTGCCGCGACCCGGCTTCAGCCCGGGCCCGAGCAGCAGGGCATCGGCCGGCATCTTCGCGAGGTCGGCAGCGGCCTCGCCTGCATCCACCTCATACGGCGCGAGCTCCGGCAGCCCGAACGTGATGAGCTCCGGCACGCGCCCAGCGACTGATGGCTGCAGCGATGCCGGCAGCGCGATGGTCACCAGGCCACTGCCGGCGCGAAGGGCGGCAGCACCGGCCATCAGCGCCGCCCCGGCATAGTCGAGCGAACCTGCCACCATCAGCACGCGCCCGAAGGTGCCCTTGTGGCCCCGCGGATCGCGCTCCGGCAGCAGCCTGGCAGCGGACGCCTGGTCGAGCAGCACGCCCGCCGACGAGGTCACTCGCGGTCTCCCCCCTCAGCCGTTTCCGGCGTGGCCGATCGTACCCGTTCCTGCAGCTCGCCCAGCTCACGCATGCGCGCCAGCAGCTGCTTCTCGCGATCGCCCAGCCGTGCCTCCATGTCCAGTGGGAAGACGTACTCGCCACCCTCCGTGCGGATGCCGAAGGCGATGGCCACGGCGTACTCACGTTCGTGGCTGATCGACACCGCGACGCGCTGCATGCCCAGCTGGTTCGCTCGCTGCAGGGCTCGGTCGTGGAGTCGCACCGTGGGCGCGCCGGTCGGCAGACGGATGATCTCGATCTCACGCCAGCCCACGCCTCGCACGCCCAGGCCGAGCACCTTCGAGACAGCCTCCTTGGCGGCCCAGCGGCCGGCGAAGTTCTCGGGACGGTCGCGGACGTAGGCGTCCTCGTGGTCGGTCAACACCCGCCCCGCGAAGCGTCGACCGTGCTTGGCGATGGCGTTGGCGATGCGCTCGACCTTGACGATGTCGATCCCCAGCTCGGTGGTGCCCGATGGCGGGGTCGGCAGGGAGCTCACTCGACGGTCACCGATTTGGCCAGGTTGCGCGGCTGGTCGACGTCGGTGCCGCGCACGACCGCGGTGTGGTAGGCGAACAGCTGCAGCGGGATGATGGCCAGCACCGGGCTCAGCATCTCCACCGTCGGCGGCACCCACAGGATGTCGTCGGCCACGGCCTTCATGCGATGGTCGCCTTCTGTCACGACGGCGATCACGCGAGCGTCCCGGGCGCGTCCCTCCATGAGGTTGCTCACGAGCTTGTCGTGTACGGCTGTGCGCGTGGCCACCGCCACCAGCGGCACCTCGGCGTCGAGCAGCGAGATGGGACCGTGCTTCAGCTCGCCGGCGGCATAGCCCTCGGCATGCACATAGCTGACCTCCTTGAGCTTCAACGCGCCCTCCAGCGCCACCGGATAGGTGATGCCACGGCCCACGTACATGTAGCCACGGGATCCGGCGTACTGCCGCGCCAGCACGGCTGCGGCGGCCTCGTTGATCTCGATGGTGCGTTCGGCATTGGCCGGCAGCGCGCGCAAGCCCTCCACTAGGGCCTTCTCGTAGAGCGGGTCGAGACCGCCGCGGATCTTGGCGATCTGGGCAGCCACGAGCAGCAGTGTCACCACCTGGGTCACGTACGTCTTGGTGGCCACCACCGCGATCTCCGGGCCGGCCTGCAAGAACAGCACCGCACTGGCGATACGCGTGATGGCCGAGCCGACGGTATTGGTCACCGCCACCACCGGGCAGCCACGCTCGCGCGCCAAGCGGGTGGGAGCCAGCGTGTCTGCCGTCTCGCCGGACTGGGTGACCGCGATGACGAGGGTCTTCTGGTCCAGCGGGGGCGGGTCGTA
>DATHSE010000131.1:0-6315 GCA_035464455.1 Anaerolineae bacterium
TCCTTGAGGCCGAGGCCGGTGAGCACGGCCACGATGGTGGCGCCGGGGTCGATGCGCCCATCTCGCGCCGCCTTGCGCACCCCTGCCACCGAGGCGGCGCTGGCAGGCTCGCAGAAGATGCCCTCCAGGCGGGCGATGTCACGATAGGCGGCGAGGATCTCGTCGTCGGTGACGGCGTCGATGAACCCACCCGACTCGTCCCGCGCGGCGAGTGCCAGGTGCCCGCTGGCCGGGCGTCCGATGCGGATGGCGGTAGCGATGGTCTGGGGGTCGTCCACGTCGTGGCCCTGCACCAGCGGCGCGGCGCCGGCAGCCTGGAAGCCGATCATCCTGGGCGTCGTCTCCACCAGGCCAAGGTCGCGGTACTCCTTGAAGCCGCGCCAGTAGGCGGTGATGTTGCCGGCGTTGCCGACAGGGATGGCGAGGTAGTCGGGCGCACCGCCCAGGTCCTCGCAGACCTCGAAGGCGGCCGTCTTCTGGCCTTCGAGACGGTACGGGTTCACCGAGTTGACCAGCGCCACGGGATGCCCGGGGTCGGGCTCGGCGGTCATCTCGCGCACGATGCGCAGCGCGTCGTCGAAGTTGCCCTCGATGGCCACCACCCGGGCGCCGGCAGCGAAGCCCTGCAGCATCTTGCCGGCCGCGATCTTGCCCCTGGGCAGGACGATGACGGCCTCGATGCCGGCACTGGCCGCGTAGGCCGCAGCCGACGCGGAGGTGTTGCCGGTCGAGGCGCAGATGACGGCCCTGGCGCCCTCCTCGAGCGCCTTGGCCACGGCCACCACCATGCCCCGGTCCTTGAAGGAGCCGGTGGGGTTCTGTCCCTCCACCTTGAGGAAGAGCTGCGGCACGCCGATGGCACGACCCAGGCCGGGGGCATGGACCAGCGGCGTGAAGCCCTCGCCCAGGCTGAGCGGCGGAGTGTCGGCACCGATGGGCAGGTAGTCGGCGAAGCGCTCCATCAGCCGTGGGCGTCGCCCCAGGCTCGACTGCTCGGCCTGCATCCGGCGCAGGACCTGGCTCATGCGCACCTCAGGAGGCGTCCACGAGCACCGGGTAGACCGTCATGGCAAGGTCGAAGAGCCTCGACCTGGCGGTCAGCTCCGTCAACGTCACCGGCTGCGTGACGAAGGCCTCGTCGGTGGTGGCCAGCGCAAGCGGTTTGACGCTCTCCGGGAACCCGAGCGCACCGAGGCCGTCGATGACGACCAGCCAGCCCTGCGGGCCGACGAGGTCGTCCTCGATGGCGAGGTCGGCGGCCGGTGGCAGCTGGCCCCAGCTGGATCCGGCACCCGCCGAGAGCGCCAGCACGTCGGCCAGGATGGCGGACGATGTCGCCGCACCACCGGCGCCCGGCCCGGCCATGGACACGCGACCGGCAGGGTCGGCGATGAGCTCGATGATGTTGCTGACCCCGTTGGCGGAGCCGATGGGCGAGCCTGCTGCCACCGCCATGGGCGTGACGGCCCCTCGCACCGACCCATCCGCCAGGCGCTCGGCCCGGGCCACCAGCTTGATGCTCAGGCCGAGGCGAGCGGCAGCGCCCAGGTGGCTGCGCTTGACGGCGCTGATGCCGACGGCCACGTCGCTGCCGAGGGTGGGGTTGCCCCGCCGGAGGGTGTCGACGTCGGCCCAGCCGCCCCAGGCCAGGCGGGACAGCAGCACCAGCTTGTAGGCGGCATCCAGGCCCTCGACGTCACTGCTCGGGTCGGCCTCCGCGTAGCCGCGCAGCTGCGCCTCGGCGAGGACATCCTCGTACTCGCGCGCGTCGGAGGCCATGGTGCTCAGGATGTGGTTGGTGGTGCCGTTGAGGATGCCGCGGATCCGGCTCATCCGGCTGGCGGCGAGCTGGTCCACGAGCGGCCCCAGCACGGGCACACCGGCCATCACGGCGGCCTCGAAGCGCAGTCGGACGCCGGCCTCGCGCGCAGCGTCCTCCAGCTCACGACCGCGAAGCGCGAGGAGGTGCTTGTTGGCGGTGACGACGCTCTTGCCGGCCCGGAAGGCGGCGAGCACGGCATCACCGGCGACGCCGGCGCCGCCCATCAGCTCGACGACGAGGTCGACCTGCTCGTCGAGGAGCTCTCCGAAGTCGGTCACCTGGCGCACGTCGGCAGGGATGTCCAGCCCTCGGTCGCGCTCGAGATCGAGGTCGGCGATGCCCACTAGTCGTGGGACACGATGCCCGCGGGCCGCCACGGCGGCGCTCCACGCGGGGTCGAGCAGTCGCTGGGCGACGGCGGTGCCGACGGTACCCAGGCCGAGCAGCGCGATGCGCGGTCCGGCGACAGCGGTGGGCGATGAGATGGTCGTCACGTCCCGGGCAGCATGATCCATGGCCCGATCGTAGCGCAGCGCTTGCCTGCTAGAGTCGAGTGCCAACATCACCGGCGAGCCGGTCCGTCCACCACCACACCTGCGAGCCCATGACCGACACCATCGACACCACCATCTCTCCCAGCGCGACGTCCACGCCCGGCAGCCGCGGCCGTGTCTTCAGCGGCGTGCAGCCCTCCGGCCTGCCCCACTTGGGCAACCACCTCGGCGCCTTCTCCAACTACATCGCCATGCAGCACGGCTACGACGCCATCTACTGCATCGTGGACTACCACGCGCTGACCTCGACCCATGATGCCGAGCTCATCCGCCGCAACACGCACGAGATGGCGCTGGCGCTGCTGGCGCTCGGACTCGACCCGGAGCGGGCGGTGCTGTTCCGCCAGTCCGATCGGCCCGAGCACCTCGAGCTGATGTGGTTGCTGGCATCGGTCACGCCGACCGGCTGGGTCGAGCGAACGCCCTCCTTCAAGGAGAAGCGGCGCAACCAGCCCGGAGACGTCAACCTCGCGCTGCTCAACTACCCCGTGCTCCAGGCGGCCGACATCGCCATCTACAAGGCGCACTACGTCCCCGTGGGCAAGGACCAGGCCGCCCACCTGGAGCTGGCGCGTGAGATCGTGCGTGCCTTCAACAGTCGCTACGGCGAGCTCTTCCCGGAGCCGCAGGCCGTCTTCTCCGAGGCCCCCATCGTCAAGGGCACCGACGGCGACAACAAGATGTCCAAGTCGCTGGGGAACGTGATCGAGATCTTCGCCGACGAAGCGGACATCCGCAGGCAGGTCATGAGCATGGTCACCGACACGCAGCGCCAACGCCGCAGCGACCCCGGGCGACCGGAGGTCTGCAACGTGTGCCAGCTGCATCGCATCTTCAGCCCGCATGACTACCAGGCGATCTGGGAGGGCGAGCGCACAGCGCGTACCGGCTGCGTCGACACCAAGAAGTTGCTCGCGGATCGCATGCTGGCGCACTTCGCCGAGGCGCGCGAGCGCTATCTCCAGCTCAAGGACACCCCGGGCGTGGTGCAGGAGATCCTGCAGGCCGGGGCCGAACGCCTGGCGCCGCTGGCGGCCAGCACGCTGGCTGAGTGCCACGAGCGCATGGGTCTGGCCGCGCGTCGCTGATGCCGGCCGGAGCGCAGCCACGGGCCGAGTGCGCCGGCCCCCAGAGTAGACTCCGCGCATGATGTCCCGGCTCGTCGAGCAGGAGGGTCGCTGGATCCGAGCGCTCCTGATCCTCGCCACGCTGACCGTGGCACTGGTCTTCACCGGTCTGGCCGCCGAGGTCATCGTGTACTTCAGCGACATCATCCTGATCGTGGTGATGGCCTGGCTGTTCGCCTTCGTCCTGTCACCCCTGGTCGATGGCATCAAGCGCCTGTTGCCGGCTGCGCCGCGGACGCTGGTGGTGGTGCTCGTGTACGGCCTGCTCTTCCTCATCCTGGCCGTACTCGGACTCGTCATCGCCAGCCAGCTGGCCACCTCCATCGTGGCCTTCACCGACGAGCTGCCCACGCTGCAAGAGCGGCTGCCGGAGATCGTCGCACCCTGGCAGGAGCAGCTGCGGGAGCTGGGCCTGCAGGTCGACCTCGTGCTCGTGCTCGACGAGACGCTGCAGCAGATCGCCTCGTCATCGGGCCAGTTCGTGGGCCCGCTGCAGGACGTCGCCTTCGCCAGCCTCGGCATGCTCGGCAACCTGATGTTCATGGTCTTCATGTCGCTCTTCATCGTGGTCGACAAGGACCGCCTGCTGGGCTTCGTGAACCAGGTCACGCCGCCGCGGTATGCCCCCGAGGTGCGACTGTTCCAGACCAGCGTGGCCGCCTCGTTCGGCGGCTTCATCCGCGGCCAGGCCATCCAGGGCGCGGTGTACGGCGCCGTCGCCGCCGCCGGCAGCCTCGCGCTCGACATCGACTACATGCCCCTCACCACCGCGCTGGTGGCCGTCTTCCAGTTCATCCCCTTCTTCGGACCGTTCATCTCGTGGGCGCCACCGGTGGTGGCGGCCATCCTGACCCAGCCTGATGCGCTCATCCCCATCATCATCGTCATGGCCGTCGGCTGGTTCGTCACCATGAACATCGTGCAGCCGCGGGTGATGGCCAGCTCGGTCGGCATCCACCCGGTAGTCGTGCTGGTGTCAGTCCTGATCGGCTTGCGGCTGCAGGGGGTCATCGGGGCGATCTTCGCCATCCCCGTGGCGGCGGTCATCTCGGCCTTCTTCTTCCACTACCTCAACCGCTCACAGGGCGGCCCTCGCGACGTGGCCAGCCGTGCCGCCCGCCGGCTCGAGCAACGCGAAGGGCGGCCTGTCAGGGTACCGACGCCGCCGCCGGTCGGTGCACCGACGACCCCGGCGGCCAGCCCAGCGGCGTCCCCGGCGGCCGGCGCACCCGCCGCACCCGTGATCTCGCCAGGGCAGCCCCACGCCGGACCCCCACGACCCAAGGAGACAGCATGAGCGACGAACAGGAGCAGCCAGCCGGCGAAGCCCATCAGCCGCCGTCGGCCCGAGCCGCCGTCGGCGCACCGGTCGATGCCCTGACCGGCAGCTACGGTGACGGCAGCCAGCTGGCGGCGAGCGAGCGCTACATCCCCACTGCACGGGCCACGCCCCGGCAGGCCCGGCCGCTCGATGAATGGCAGACACGGCCGCGCATCCTCGTCACCAATGATGACGGCATCGAGTCACGCGGGCTGCTGGCCCTCAAGCAGGCGCTCGAGCCCATCGGCGACGTCTACGTCATGGCACCCGAGACCAATCAGTCGGCGGTGGGCCATTCGATGACGTTCATGCGGCCCCTGCGCGTTCGCGAACGGACCCTCGATGATGGTTCGCGCGGCTGGTCGGTGGATGGCTCGCCCACAGACGCGGTCAGCCTGGCCTTCCTCGGCTACTTCGGCCTCAGCTTCGACCTCGTCGCTTCGGGCATCAACTACGGCTACAACCTGGGCGACGACATCACCTACTCGGGCACGGTCGGTGCGGCCATGGAATCGGTGCTGTCCGGTTGCCCTGCCTTTGCCATGAGCCAGGAGTTCGACGGTGAGCCCGATTTCGAGCTGGCCGGCCACGTAGCCGACCTGGTGGCCCGCAACGTCCTCGAGCACGGCCTCGGTGCGGGCGAGCTGCTCAATGTGAACCTGCCCGCGGTCAGCCTCGAGGAGTTCCAGGGCATCGAGCTGACGCGCATGGGCAAGCGCATCTACCAGGACAAGCTGCTCGAGCGGCTGGACCCGCGCGGCACGCCCTACTACTGGTTCGGTGGGCCGCCGCCCACGGGGGTGGCGGAGCCGGGCACCGACTTCCACGCCGTCTCCACCAAGCACGTGGCCATCACGCCCATCCAGCTCGACCTGACCGCCAAGCGGCTCCTCCAGCGTATCCACGGCTGGGACTGGCGCTTGCGCGGGGAGGACACCGCCGCCGACTAGTCGACCACGATGGCGGGCTCCACGTCGATTGATCGATGGATCGGCCATCTGCGGCGGTTGCCGGGGTCGTGGACGGCGTGGTGTCCGTCGCGGACGGCGTGGTGTCCGTCGCGGACGGCGTGGTGCCCGCCAGCGCGGTCGATTGATCGATGGATCGGCCATCTGCGGCGGTTGCCGGGGTCGCGGACGGCGTGGAGTCCGCCGCGGACGGCGGGGTGTCCGGCGCGGACGGCGTGGTGTCCGCCAGCGCGGTCGACTGATCGATGGATCGGCCATCTGCGGCGGTTGCCGGGGTCGTGGACGGCGTGGAGCCCGTCGCGGACCGCATGTTGCCGGGATCGCGGTCGACTGATCGACCGCTATCGGTCTCGAGCCCGGTCGGCCAGCACCGCCCTGGCGGCATTGCGACCGGGCAGGCCGGTCACGCCGCCTCCGGGGTGGGCCCCCGCGCCGGCGAGGTAGAGCCCCGCGAGTGGCATCCGGTGGCGCGCGTAGCCCAGCAGCGGCCGCCAGGCGAACCACTGGTCGAGCCCCGGCTCGA
>DATHSE010000132.1:0-8817 GCA_035464455.1 Anaerolineae bacterium
GGAAGCTGCCGGCATGGAGACCCGCGTGATGACGGCCATCGGCATGAACGAGGTCGCTGAGCCCTACATCCGCCGCCGCGCCGTGCGGCACCTCGAGAAGGGCCGAGCGGTCATCCTCGCCGCGGGTACGGGCAACCCCTACTTCACCACCGACACTGCGGCTGCCCTGCGCGCCGTCGAGATCGGCGCTGCGATACTGCTCAAGGCCACCAAGGTCGACGGCGTCTACAGCGCCGACCCGGTCAAGGATCCCAGCGCGGTCAGGTACGACCAGCTGACCTACACCGAGGTCCTCGCCAAGCGCCTGGGGGCGCTGGACTCGACGGCAGTGAGCCTGTGCATGGACAATGAGATGCCCATCCTCGTCTTCGACATCAACCAGGAAGGCAACATCAGTCGGGCCGCTCTTGGAGAGCCGGTCGGGACGCTGATCCATGGAGGGACGAACGCATGAGCGACGCTCAGGACCAGTCAGTCGAAGCCCGCATGTCAGATGCTGTCGAGGCCATGGACCGCGACTTCAACCACATCCGCACGGGCCGCGCCTCGACCTCGCTGGTCGAGCGTATCTCGGTCGACTACTACGGCACGCCGACGCCGCTGAACCAGCTCGCCAGCATCAGCGTGCCGGAGTCCACCACGGTCGTCATCCAGCCCTGGGATCGGGGCGTGCTGGGCGCCATCGAGAAGGCCATCCAGAAGAGCGACATCGGCATCATGCCCAACTCCGACGGCACCGTCGTCCGGCTGAACATCCCGCCGCTCACCGAGGAGCGCCGCAAGGACCTGGTCAAGCTGGTGCACAAGCGCATGGAGGAGGCGAAGGTGGAGATCCGCAACCACCGCCGCGACGCCGTCGATGCCATCCGCAAGCAGGAGAAAGCCGGCGACCTTGGCGCCGATGAGGCACGCCGCCAGCAGGAGCTGGTCGACCAGCTGACCCACAAGTGGACGGCCGAGGTCGATCGCGTGGGTGCGGCCAAGGAGACGGAGGTCCTCGAGGTCTAGGTGACGGCACCGTCGGTGACGAAGCGCACGGACGATCCCCAGGGCTTCCCGGGCCAGGAGGAGCGGCTGCCCCGGCATATCGCGATCATCATGGATGGCAACCGTCGCTGGGCGCGTCGCGAAGGCGTGCCCGAGGTGCAGGGTCACGCCGCCGGCGTGGAGGCCATCCGCCCCATCGTCGAGCACGCTGCCGCGCGCGGTATCGAGGTGCTGACGATCTATGCCTTCAGCCGTGAGAACTGGCAGCGCTCCAGCCACGAGGTAGAGGCACTCATCGGGTTGCTCGAGGCGACCATCCGCGACGAGACGCCGCGACTGGTCGAAGAGGGCGTGCGGGTGCGGCTGGCCGGGCGGCTCGACGAGCTGCCGCCGGAGACGCGCGCCTCGATCGAACAGGCCATCCTGGCCACCGCCGGGGGAGCTCGCATGGTGCTCAACGTGGCCTTCAACTACTCGTCGCGGACTGAGATCGTCGATGCCGTCCGGGCGTACGTCGACGATGGCAACAGCCTTGCCCATCTCGATGAAGAAGCTCTCGGCTCCTATCTCTATACCGCCGACCTGCCGGACCCGGACCTGTTGATCCGCACCGGCGGCGATCAACGCATCAGCAACTTCCTGCTCTGGCAGGCGGCCTACGCAGAGCTGTACTTCTGCGACTGCTACTGGCCCGACTTCGGGCCTGCCGAGCTGGACGCGGCCATCGCCGAGTTCGCCAGTCGGGCCCGTCGCTTCGGGCGCTAGGGCGCTACCGATGCGTGAGCGCGCCATCTCGGCTGCCGTCATCGCGGCGGTCGTCGTCGCCTTCTTCCTGCTGGGGCAGCCGTGGCTGACCTTCGGTATCGCGGCCCTGGCCCTGCTGGCGGCGAGGGAGGTCTTTCGGCTGCTGCCGGCGGCGGGCTTCCCGGTGCAGCTGCTGCCGGGAGTGGTCATCCCGCCCATCGCCGCGCTGGGCCTGGGCTGGAACGAGCTCGAGCCGGGCTTCGTCGCGGTCTACGTGGCGGCCGTGCTGGTGGTGCTGGCGATGGATGCGTTCCGCCGACCGGAGGTGCGCGATGGCTTCCTCGCCTGGATGGGCGGCAGCTTCGGTGCCCTGTACCCCTCGCTGCTCGGCTTCATGGCCGCCATCCTGGTAGCCGCACCGGCCGTCCCCGACGACGCCCTGCTGGGCGGTCTCTTCAGCGCCGGCCAGACGTGGCTGCTGGTGCTGGTACTGACCGTCTGGTCGTTCGATACCTTCGCCTACCTCGTCGGTCGTGCCTTGAAGCGGGGCCGCTTCCTGAACCACATCTCGCCCAACAAGACGTGGAGCGGCGTCATCGGCGGGACGCTGGCCGCCATCGCCGTCGCCGGTGTGCTGGCCTGGGCCGCGGGCCAGTGGCTGCCGGGCGGCCTGCTCCTTGGCCTCGCAGTCGCCATCGCCGGGCAGGCCGGCGACGTGGCCGAGTCGATGCTCAAGCGCACCGCCGGGGCCAAGGATTCCGGCAACCTCATCCCCGGCCACGGCGGCATCCTCGATCGCGTCGACTCCTTCATCTTCGCTGCCCCGGTGGTCTACGCCTACCTGTTGATCGTCGGCGCCTGATGACCCTTCCCCACCTGCCGCCGGGGGCGCCTCTCGGAGTCGCGCTGTTGGGCTCGACCGGCTCCATCGGCCGCCAGGCCGTCGACGTGCTGACCTCGGCCGGGGAGGACCGCTTCAGCGTCGTCGCCCTCGCAGCCGGCCGTGACGCCGACACGCTGTCGCAGCAGGCGGCATCGCTCCGACCTCGCCTCGTGTCCATGGCCGAGCCGGCGGCCGCGGCGAGGCTGCGCCTGCCCGAGGACAGCGTGCTGCTCGACGCGCCGGACGCCTTGACGCAGATGGCCGTGCACGACGACGTCGACCTGGTCATCGTCGCCACCGGCGGCGTGGTCAGCCTGCGGCCGGTGTTGGCGGCCCTGGCCGCGGGCAAGATCGTGGCCACGGCCAACAAGGAGACGCTCGTCTCCGGCGGACACCTGGTCATGCCGCTGGCAGGGGCGCTGGCGCGCGCGGGACGCGCTGCCGGCTCCTCGACGCCGATGTCGTCACCCATGGCGTCACCGCTGGCCTGGCTGCGCCCCATCGACTCCGAGCACTCGGCCATCTGGCAGTGCCTGGCCGGCGAGGACCTCGCCGACGTGGCTCGTCTCATCCTCACCGCCTCCGGCGGCCCCTTCCGCGAGTGGAGCAGCGAGCGCATGCAGGCGGCCCGCCCCCGGGACGCGCTCAGGCACCCCAACTGGTCGATGGGTTCCAAGATCACCATCGACTCGGCCACGCTCATGAACAAGGGCCTGGAGGTCATCGAAGCGCACTGGCTATACGATGTGCGCTACGAGGACGTCGACGTGGTGATCCACCCCCAGAGCCTGGTGCATTCGTTCGTCGAGTTCGTCGACGGCTCGATGAAGGCCCAGCTGGGCCTTCCCGACATGCGCATCCCCATCCAGTACGCCGTCACCTTCCCCCAGCGAACGGCCGGGCCGGCCCCGCGGCTCGAGCTCACGGAGCATCCACACATGACCTTCGAAGCGCCCGACGAGACGCGGTTCCCCGCGCTGCGCATCGCCCGTGCGGCCGGCGTCGCCGGACCGGGTGCCAGCGCTGCGCTCATCCCCGCCGATGACATCGCCGTGGCGCGCTTCCTTGCCGGCGAGCTCTCGTACCCCGGCATGGCCTGGCTGGTCGAGGCCGCCATCGAGCGCTTCGCCGTCGGGCACGCGCCCGAGCTCGAGGAGCTCGAGGCCATCGACGCCGCGGTGCGGGCATGGGCTCGCGATGCCCAGGTGCCGACGGCATGATCGACGGCATCATCAACGTCGTCCTGCTGCTGGCGGTCCTGACCGGGCTGGTGCTGGTGCATGAGCTGGGGCACTTCGTCACGGCTCGCCGCGCGGGTGTCAAGGTGCACGAGTTCGGGATCGGCTTCCCGCCACGCGCGAAGGTCCTGTTCAAGCGCGGTGACACCACCTACACGCTCAACTGGCTGCCCATCGGCGGCTTCGTGCGCCTGGAAGGGGAGGAGGCCAGCCCGGCTGACGGCTCACGGCCCGAGGGCGACGAGGCGGCCGCTCCGCGCGGCGCGGCCGACGGGCTGCCAGAGCGCGAATCGCTCGACCCGCGGGCCTTCGTCAACCAGCCCCTGCGAACCCGCCTCGTCATCCTGTTCGCCGGCGTGGCCGTCAACTTCGTGCTGGCCTGGGTCATCTTCGCGCTGATCGCCTTCGTCGCTCAGCCGACGTGGAAGGTGCAGTTCGCGGACGTAACTCCGGGCTCACCCGCCGAGGCGGCGGGGCTCGTCGGCGGCCAGGTCATCGAGCAGCGCGAGATCGAGGTCATCGATGCCGATGGCAACCCCACCGGCGAGTTCCAGACGGTCGACGTCTTCGACGACTCCGGAGACACCATCCTCGCCATCGATGGCCGCACGTTCCCGGTCTTCGACGACATGGCCAACGCCGACGCTGCCGATGGGCGCATCGCGCCCATCAAGTACCTGGCCGACCGGCCGGGCGAGACGGTCACGCTCACCATCGAGCGGGCCGACGGCAGCAGCGTGGACGTCGAGGCCACGCTTCGCTCGGCCGAGGAGATCGCGGCCGGCGAGGGGGCGCTCGGCTTCCGCCCCGGCCAGTACAGCTTCGGCGAGCAGCAGAACGGCCCGCTCGACTCCGTGGTCATCGGCCTGCGCCGCACGGTGGAGACCTCCACGCTCATCCTGCGGGCGGTGGGCGGCCTAATCGTGTCCATCTTCGACGGCCCGGACGACGCCCTCGACGACATCGCCGGGCCCGTCGGCATGATCGACATCATGGGCCAGGTTCGCGTCGCCTTCCCGCCGGTGTTCCTGCTCTGGTTCGTCGGGCTGTTGTCGGCCAACCTGGCCGTCATCAACCTGCTGCCCATCCCGCCGCTCGACGGCAGCCGCATGGTCATGGGCGTGGTGCAGGCCGTCAGCGGCAACCGGGTGAGCCCGGAGGCGGAGCGGCTGGTCTACTTCACCGGCTGGCTGGCACTGATGGCCTTCCTTATCTGGGTGACGATCTCCGATATCGGGCGACTCACCTCGTGACCCTCGCCGGGCGTCCCCGGCGCGTGAGCGTGCGCGTCGACGTAGGCGGCGTGGCCATCGGCGCCGATGCGCCGGTGGTGGTCCAGTCGATGACCAACACCGACACGGCCGACGCCGATGCCACCGCGCTGCAGGTGGCGGCGCTCGCCCACGCCGGCTCGGAGCTCGTGCGCATCACCGTCAACAACGACGCCGCCGCGCGCGCGGTGCCGGTCATCCGGCGCAAGCTCGACGACCTCGGCATCGGCGTGCCTCTCATCGGCGACTTCCACTACAACGGGCACCAGCTGCTGGTCGAGCACCCTGAGGCAGCGAGGGCCCTGGCCAAGTACCGCATCAACCCGGGCAACGTCGGCTCCAAGCGTCGCGATGAGAACTTCGCCACCATCGTGCGTGTCGCCGTGGACAACGACCGACCGGTGCGCATCGGTGTCAACTGGGGCTCGCTCGACCAGGACCTCCTGACCGAGCTGATGGATGCCAACGCCCGCTCGGCTTCGCCCGCCGATGCTCGCGGGGTGATGATCGAGGCCATGCTGCAGTCCGCCCTGCGCTCGGCGGAGCTGGCCGAGGCCACCGGGCTCGCCCACGATCGGATCATCATCAGCGCCAAGGTCAGCGGCGTGCGCGACCTGGTCGATGTCTATCGCCGGCTGGCGCGCCGCTGCGACTACCCCCTCCACGTCGGCCTGACCGAAGCGGGCATGGGCATGAAGGGCACCGTGGCCTCGGCCGCCGCCCTCTCCATCCTGCTCGACGAGGGTATCGGCGACACCATCCGGGTCTCCCTGACCCCGCCACCGGGTGGCGATCGCAGCGAGGAGGTGCTGGTGGCGATGCAGGTGCTGCAGTCGCTGGGCCTGCGCTCCTTCCGGCCGCAGGTCAGCGCCTGCCCCGGCTGCGGTCGCACCACCAGCACCTTCTTCCAGGAGATGGCGCAGCGGATCGAGGCACACATCGCGGAGCGCATGCCGGCCTGGTCGGAGCGCTATCCGGGGGTCGAGGACCTGTCGGTGGCGGTCATGGGCTGCGTCGTCAACGGCCCCGGCGAATCCAAGCACGCGGACATCGGCATCAGCCTGCCGGGAACCTTCGAGGAGCCCAAGGCGCCCGTCTTCATCGACGGCACGCTGCACGACACGCTCCGCGGCGAGGGCCTCGTCGACGAGTTCATCGCCATCCTGGAGGGCTACATCGAGCGGCGCTACGGAGGCGTGACCATCCCGACCGGGTAGCCTCGGAGCGCGGTCGGCTGCGCTACGATGCCATCGCCCGCACCCATCCATCGAGCAGGAGGCCCTGTGTCCAAGTCCGGTTACGTCAGCGAGCTGACCCGTCAGTCGGAGGATTTTCCCGGCTGGTACAACGACGTCGTCCTGAAGGCGCAGCTGGCCAGCTACTCACCGGTGCGGGGCTGCATGATCATCCGGCCCTACGGCTTCGCCATCTGGGAATCGATGCGCGACGAGCTCGACCGGCACATCAAGGCCACCGGCCACGACAACGTCTACTTCCCGCTGTTCGTGCCCAAGTCCCTGCTCGACCGGGAGGCCCACCACGTCGAGGGCTTCGATCCGCAGGTGGCGTGGGTGACGCGGGCGGGCGGCGACGAGCTCGAGGAGCCGCTCGCCATCCGGCCCACCAGCGAGGCCATCATCGCCGAGGCGGTGAAGGACTGGATCCAGTCCTACCGCGACCTGCCCCTGCTGATGAACTCGTGGAACAACGTGGTGCGCTGGGAGATGCGCACACGCCTGTTCCTGCGCACGGCCGAGTTCCTGTGGCAGGAGGCGCACACCTTCCACGCCAGCGAGGAGGAAGCGGCCGAGGAGGTCGCCACGGGCCTCGCCGCGTACGTGGCGGTGTCGGAGGAGTGGCTCGCCATCCCCGTCATCCAGGGCCGCAAGAGCCCCGCCGAGACGTTCCCGGGTGCCAACTACACCCACGCCATCGAGGCCATGATGCGTGACCGCAAGGCGCTGCAGGCCGGCACCAGCCACATGCTGGGGCAGAACTTCGCCAGGGCCGCGGACATCACCTTCCTCGACCGCAACAACGAGCGCGTTCACCCCTACGGCACCTCGTGGGGCTTCTCCACGCGCATGGTGGGCGCCACCGTCATGGCCCACGGCGACGACTCCGGGCTGGTGCTGCCGCCCAACGTGGCGCCCACGCAGGTGGTGGTCGTCCCCATCTTCCGCAGCGAGGAGGACCGCGTGTCGGTGGCTGCTGCCATCGAGCGCCTGCAGGCCGCCCTGGCCGACGTGCGGACCGTCTCGGGACCGCTGCGGCTGAAAGTCGACTGGCGCGAGGAGACGCCCGGCTACAAGTACAACCACTGGGAGCTGCGCGGCGTGCCCTTCCGTCTCGAGATCGGGCCGCGTGACGTGGCTGCCGAACAGGCCATGCTCGTGCGCCGCCTCGACCGCGCCAAGGAGGCGCTGCCCCTGGCGAGCCTGACCGACGAGCTGCCGCGCCGACTGCAGGCGTACCAGGCCGAGCTCTTCGAGCGTGCCCGGGACTTCCGGGCGCAGAACACCCACCACGTGGACTCTCTGGGCGAGATGACCGAGGTCCTCGATGCCTCAGGCGGCTTCGTGCTGGCGCCGTGGTGCGGTGCGGCCGAGTGCGAGCGAGCCGTGTCGGCCGAGAACGGCGCGACCATCCGCGTCATCCCCTTCGATTCGCCCGACGAACCCGGTGCCTGTGTCGTCGACGGTGCCGCCAGCGCGCGGCGCGTGCTCTTCGCGCGCGCGTACTAGGGCACCACGCTCGCTCCCACGGGACGCCGACCCATGGCCATCCTCTGTCGCGATATCGGCCTGCTGCTGCTGCAGGCCCCGCACACCGGGTCGACCTCGCTGGGCACCCTCCTGCGCGAGGAGCTCGGTGGCGTCAAGCTGCTGGAGGAACGTGTGCGGGACCAGCGCGGTCGCATCGTGCTGCGCCAGAAGCACCAGACGCTGGCGCAGCTGATCGAGGCGGGGCTCATCACACGGGAGCAGCGTCGCGGCCTGCTGGTGGTGGTGGGCGTGCGCAACCCCTTCGACCTGGTCCTCACCGAGTACGCCCGCAATCGCGAGGCCGGCGCCATCTCGGCGTGGCAACGGCTGCTGCGACGGCTGCCGGGCCGCAGCGACGACTTCTCGGCCGCGGATTTCGAGCGCTTCGTGGTGCGCCGGTACACGCCCAACGCGGTCTACCGCCTCGTGGGCCGCAGGCCGTTCGTGCCGGTCGACTGGACCGCCGGTGCAGATCACATCATCCGCTTCGAGCAGATGCAGGCCGGGCTCGACGAGGCGCTGCGCAGGGTCGGCGTGACCGAGGCGCATCGGCTGCCGCACCGCAACCTCACCGCCTCGCGCCGCGACCGCGACTACCGCAGCATCTACACCAGCAGGGCGCGCGACGTCGTGAGCCGCGCCTACGCGCGCGAGCTGGAGCAGCACGGCTACACCTACGAGGCCGCGGCTGGGAGTGGCTGATGGGGTGCTATACTCCCTGTCTATCCATCAGGCCGCTCAGAACGTGGGGGACCCCCACGTTTTGTTGTGAGCGGCGGGATACGCAGGACCGAAAGGAGGGCGACGCATGAGCCGGGACTTCATCGGCGCGCTCCTGCAGCTCAATGCTGAGAAGGGCGTGCCCCGCGAGCAGCTCGTTCGCACCGTCGAGGACGCCATCCAGAGCGCCTACCGACGCGTGGCCCCGG
>DATHSE010000133.1:0-4362 GCA_035464455.1 Anaerolineae bacterium
ATCGAGACGGCCTTGACCCGGCAGAGCACCTCCATGGGACCGGGCTCGGGGATCGGGACCGCCTGGATCTCGAACCTCTCCGGCTCGAGCACGACGAGCGCCTGCATGGTCTCGGTCACGGGTGGCTCCTTCTCGCTGGGGTGACGACGGTTGGGCGGGACTAGATGGCGGCGACGGGATCGACCATGGAGGCGGTGGCGCCGCGGATCTTCAGTGGCAGGGCGATGAAGGCGAACTCGTAGACCCGCTCGCGAGCGAGCTCCTCCAGGTCCAGGCTCTCCAGCAGGTAGATGCCGTGGTCGATGAGCAGGTGCTTGTGCACCGGCTGCGGGTTGCCCTCCGGGCCGGGATCCGGTGTCGGCTGGACCTCGTAGGTCTCGGTGTCGGTGCCGGTAGCCACGACGCCCTTCTTCAGCAGCCAGTCAGCCGCCGAGATGTCCGGCCCGGCTGTCTTGTTGGCCATCATCGCGTCGTAGTCAGGCCACAGGCTCATGTAGCCGGTACGGATGACCACGACGTCCCACTCGCGCACCTCAACTCCCTGTGCCTTGGCGATGTCCTCCAGTTCGGCGGCGTCGACGGGCTCGCCGGCCTTGAGATGCGGCACGCCACGGTAGGTCGGCACATCGAGGAAGACGCCGCGCGTGAAGAACGGCGGCAGCGCCGAGGCATCGCCGAAGTTGGGACCATGATCGGTGAGGTGCTCGTCCGCGTTGCCGCCACCGTACCAGTGCATGTCATCGCCGATGGTCATGTGCGCCAGCCCGTCGATATGGGCGCCCGAGTGCGAGGTGCACATGAGGTACTCGGCCATGTAGCCCAGGTTGACGCCGTTGGTGGGGCCCCACGGCTGGCGTCCGCCGGCGACGATGCCACGCGGACTGACTGCGTTCAGCACCTGGAAGGGCGGATGCCCGGGGAACAGCGGCATGCCATCGAAGCGCGTCGCGGCCAGCGAGATCATGCGGCCCTGCTTGATCATCGAGGCGGCCCTGACGACCTGCTCCGCGGGCATGTTCTGGATGGGTCCGACCTCTCCGGGCCTGGGCATGTCGCTCCTCCTCGTCATCTTGATGGCAGCTTGGATCCCGACTGGCGGGCGTCCCGGATGGACCGCCAGACGTGCTCCGGGGTCAGCGGCAGCTGCCGGATGACCACGCCGGTGGCGTCGGCCACGGCCGAGCCGACAGCCGACTGCACCGACAGCAGGCCGCCCTCGCTGACGCCCTTCGAGCCGTAGGGACCGGGCCCATCCTCGTTCTCGATGGCGGCGCTGCGCATATGCAGCGGCAGGTCCATCGACGTGGGGATGCGGTAGTCGATGGCACCCAGGTTGCGGATGCGACCACCCTCGTCGAGGATCATGTGCTCCATCAGCGTGTGGCCCAGGCCCATGATGGCCGCACCCTCGTCCTGGCCGGCGACCTGCGCCGGGTTGAGCGACTTGCCGGTGTCACCCACGATGACGTGATCGTGGATGGTGATGTGGCCGGTTTCGTCGTCGACCGACAGCTCGACGGCTGTGCAGTTGAACTCGTAGAAGGCAGGGCTGCCGCCGAGCGGATGGTCCGGCTGGACCTCCTTGCGATAGACGCCGTTGCCGATGATCTCACCCCCGAGCTTGCCCAGGCCGGCCCGCACGATGTCGATGATGGGGACATCCCGGTCGGGCAGGCTCACGACGCCGCGATCGACCACGATCTGGCGCTCGGGCACGCTCTCCAGGCGGGCTGCCATGGCCTGCACCTGCGCCTGGATGTCGCGGCAGGCACGCAGGATGGCATTGCCCATGAAGACCGTCGAACGGCTGGCCGAAGTCTGCTGGTCGTAGGGCACGACGGCGGTGTCGCCCATGACCACACTGACGCTCCCCATCGTCGTGCCCATCTCGGTCGCGGCGATCTGGGCGAAGATGGTGCGCGCGCCCTGGCCCATGTCGCTGGTGCCGGCGAAGACGAGCACGCTGCCATCGACCAGCAGCCGCACCGTCGAGTACGACAGCCCGGTGGTCGCGCTGGACTTGATACCGACCGCGATGCCGCGGCCGCGGCCGGCCGGCAGGGGCGTGTCCCAGCCGATGGCCTCCATGGCCGCCTTCACCGTTTCCGGCCAGAGACCATCGGCCGGCGTGTCGCCGGGCACGACATCCTCGCCGCGCGTGGCGAGGTTGCGCAGGCGGATCTCGGCCCGATCGATGCCCAGCGCCCGCGCGCCTGCATCCATGTTGCCCTCCACGGCCCAGTTGATCTGGGGCGTGCCGAAACCCCGGAAGGCACATGCGGGGGTGGTGTTGGAGAGGATCGAGCGCGCGGTGATGCGCACGTTGGGGACCTTGTAGGGGCCGGCCGCGGTGTACTGGCTCTTGGCCACCACGCGCTCGGCGATGTCGGCATAGGCTCCCAGCATGTAGTCGCTGCGGATGTCCTGGAAGACCACGTGGCCGTCGCGGTCGAAGCCACTCCGCACGCTCACCTCGGCCGACACCCGCCGGCTGGCCTGGAAGGACTCGTCGAGCGTGAGCACCAGGCGCACCGGCCGACCGGTCTCCAGGGCCATGAGCGCGACCAGCGGCTCGAGCTTGATGTTCTGCTTGCCGCCGAAGCCGCCGCCGGGATCGGGCGCGTAGACGCGCACCTTTGCCAGCGGCATGCCCAGCAGCTTGGCCATCAGCCGCTGCAGCAGGTAGGGATGCTGGATGGTCGACCAGATGGCGATGCCGTCGTCATCGGGTGCGGCGGCGAAGGCGTGGGGCTCGATGGCGAAGTGCGTGATCATGGGGAAGGAGTACGACTCCTCGATGACCACATCCGCCTCGGCGGCGTCCACGTCGCCCCAGCCGAACTGGCGCAGCGTGAGCACGTTGCTGTGGGCGAGCTCGTCGTCGGGTCGCAGCTCCGGCTCGCGGACCAGCGGTGCCCCGGTCGCCAGCGCCTGCTCCACGCTGTAGACGCCGGGGAGCTCCTCGTACTCGACCTTGACGAGGCGGGCCGCCTCCTCGGCGGCGTCCTTCGTGTCGGCCGCCACGGCCGCCACCGGCTCACCGTGGAACTTGGTCTCGCCCACCGCCAGCACCGGCCGATCCTGGTACTGCGGACCGTAGCGGGGCACCGGCTGCGGCAGGTCGTCGGATGTCCACACCAGGCGCACGCCGGGCACTGCCAGCGCCGCTCGCTTGTCCACGCTGACGATGCGTCCGCGCCCACAGGGGATGGTCACGAGCTTGGCGTAGAGCGCGTCGCTGAAGGCGATGTCGGCGAGGTACTCCTGCGCGCCGGTCACGCGCTCGAAGCCGCCGACGCGATGCGGTGACATGCCCACCTTCAGCTCGGTCATGCCGATCGCCCTCGGGCGGCCTGGCGAACGGCCGCGAAGATCTGCTCGTAGCCGGCGCAACGGCAGAGGTTGCCCGCCAAGGCCTCCTGGATCTGCTCATCGCTGGGCTCGTCGATCTCGTCGAGCAGCGCCGTCGCCGACATCAGCTGCCCGGGGATGCAGAAGCCGCACTGGGCGGCGCTGGTGTCCAGGAATGCCGTCTGCAGCGGGTTCAGCTGGCCCTCATTGGCAAGCCCCTCGACGGTGGTGACGTCGGCACCGTCGGCCTCGACCGCCAGCATCAGGCAGGAATTGACGGAGCGCCCGTCCACCAGCACGGTGCAGGCCCCACACTCGCCGACCACGCAGCATTCCTTGGTGCCGGTGAGCCCGACATCGTCGCGCAGCACCTCCAGCAGCGTGTGGTGCACCGCCACATCCAGCTCACGCGGCCGGCCATTCACGGTCAGGTTGATGGTCAGTCGTTCGGCCATCAGGCGGCACTCCCAGCGCGTCGTTCGAGAGAAGTCGCCACGGCGCGCATGGCCAGCACGCGCAGCATGGCGAGGCGGTAGTCGGGGCTGGCGCGGATCGATCGCGGCGATGGCGTGGCCTGCGACAGCAGCTCGTCGAGGATGGCGGCACGCGCCTGCGGGTCAGCCGCCGGATCGGCCAGCACGCAGCTATCGTCACGCACGAGGAACGCCCGCGGTCCGACGCTGCCGTAGGCCAGCTGGCACACCCCTGCGTCATCGACCGAGGCGCACATGGTGACCGAGGCCAGGTCGGTGCCGCGGCGGCGGACCAGCCGCGTGTAGGCGGCGCCGAAGCGGCTCGCCGGGATGGGCACCTCGATGGCCCTGACCAGCTCGCCGGGCCCGAGATCCACCTTGCGCGGACCGATGATGAAATCGTCGACAGCCACCCGCCGCTCCGCGCCGGGACCGCTGACCACGACGGTAGCGCCGTAGATCAGCTGCGGCGGCGCGGTGTCGGCAGCGGGCGACCCGTTGCAGATGTTGCCGGCCAAGGTGGCACGGTTGCGGATTT
>DATHSE010000134.1:0-13432 GCA_035464455.1 Anaerolineae bacterium
GAAGCCGAAGAGGTCCGGCAGCTGGCTGACGACGATGGTCAGCGCCAGCCCGGCCATGTAGCCGACGCGCACGGGTTGTGAGAGCAGGTCGGAGATGAAGCCCAGGCGTGCGATGCCGGCACCGATGGAGATGGCGCCGACGAGCAACGCCAGCATCCCTGCCAGTGCCACGGCGTCCTCGGCGGAGCCTGCCGCGAGCGGCAGGATGACGGCTGCGATGATGGGACCGAGCGATGAATCGGGTCCCAGCACCAGGTAGGGCGAGGGTCCGAAGACGGCGTAGGCCACCAGGCACACGATGGTGGTGTAGAGCCCGGTGATGGCCGGCAGCCCTGCCAGCTCGGCGTAGGCCATGCCCTGTGGCACCAGCAGGGCTGAGAGCACGACGGCGGCGACGAGGTCGCGCCGCAGCCAGCGGCGCTGGTAGGTGCGCGCGGCACGGATGCCGGGCACGTAGCGCTCCACGCCGCGCGGCCGCGTGCTGCTGCCGATGGCGCCATCCTCGCGCTTCGTCGCTACGCGCGCCAGCCTGTCCACGGGCTCGACCCTCCGGCTCAGCCTGCTTCCTGCGCGCCGATCGTTTCGGCTGGCCCTATGTTCCCATGCCACGCGAGCCGCCAACGCCCGAGGATGAGGTTCGGCGCCGGCGCCGCGGGGCAGCATCGCGGCGACGCTGCTGGTACCGTCGTCATCCGGCCACGAGGTGCTGCAGGCTGCCCGTCCCGTCCTCACTGCCGGGGTCGAGGGTCGTCGCTGCCGCAGGTCCGTCGCGTTCGCGACGGTGACCGGCTTCGATCGTCAATGGAGGGTCAGGAGAAGGATGAGAGTCGTCGTCGCCCTTGGTGGCAATGCCCTGCTGCGCCGCGGCCAGGCCATGACCGCCGAGAACCAGCGTGAGAACGTCCGCACTGCAAGTGCCCAGCTGGCGCCCGTGGCCATGGAGCATGAGCTCGTCGTGGCCCATGGCAATGGCCCCCAGGTGGGGCTGCTGGCGCTGCAGGGGGCCGCGTACACCGAGGTACCCATCTACCCGCTTGACATCCTCGGCGCTGAGACGCAGGGCATGATCGGCTATCTCGTGGAGCAGGAGCTGGGCAACCTGGTGCCCTTCGACAAGCCCCTCGCCACGCTGCTGACGATGATCGAGGTCGACCCCGACGACCCCGCCTTCAGCAATCCCAGCAAGCCCATCGGCCCCATCTACGACCGCGAATCGGCGGACGCCATGGCCAAGGAGAAGGACTGGGACTTCAAGCCCGACGGCGACTACTTCCGCCGCGTCGTGCCCTCGCCCAAGCCCAAGCGCATCTTCGAGCTGCGCCAGATCCGCTGGCTGCTGGAGCAGGGTGCCATCGTCATCTGCGCCGGCGGTGGCGGCATCCCGGTGATGTACGCCGACAGCGACGCACCGGCCCAGAGTGGGCCGGACAAGCAGCTCGTCGGCATCGAGGCTGTCATCGACAAGGACCATGCCTCCGGGTTGCTGGCCACCGGCATCGACGCCGACTACTTCGTGATGGCGACCGACGCCGACGCTGCCTATGTCGACTGGGGCAAGCCCGCGCAGCGGGCCATCGCCCACGCGCACCCCGATGCGCTCGACGAGCTGGCCGCGGAGTTCGCTGCCGGCTCCATGCTGCCCAAGATCCAGGCGGCCTGCGAGTTCGCCCGCAGCAGCGGCCACCGCGCGGCCATCGGGGGCCTGACCGACATCACCCAGATGCTGACCGGCTCGGCGGGCACCATCGTCAGCACCGAGCAGGCGGGCATCACCTACCGTAGCTAGAGGGACCCGATCGGCGCACACGACCCGACCGGCTCACACGACCCGACCACCGACAGGAGACCGTCCGTGCCCGTCAACCTGCGCAACCGCAGCTTCCTCAAGGAGATCGACTTCAGTCCCGCCGAGCTGCGCTTCCTGCTGAAGCTGTCCGCCGACCTCAAGGCGGCCAAGTACGCCGGCATCGAAAAGCCGCGCCTGGCCGGCAAGAACATCGGCCTCATCTTCGAGAAGACCTCGACGCGGACGCGCTGCGCCTTCGAGGTGGCCGCCTTCGACCAGGGCGCCCATGTCACCTACCTCGACCCGTCCGGCTCGCAGATGGGCCACAAGGAGTCGACGGAGGACACCGCCCGGGTGCTGGGCCGCTACTACGACGCCCTCGAGTACCGCGGCAAGCACCAGGCCACGGTCGAGACGCTGGCGCAGTACTCCAACATCCCGGTCTACAACGGTCTCACCGATGAATGGCACCCCACGCAGGTGCTGGCCGACTTCCTCACCATGGGCGAGCACAGCGGCAAGGAGTACGGCGAGCTTGCCTTCGCGTTCGTGGGCGACCAGCGCTTCAACATGGGTCGCTCGCTGCTGGTGATGGGTGCGCTGATGGGCAGCGACGTGCGCATGGTGGGACCCGCGCAGCTGGCGCCGCCGGCCGACGTGGTGGCCATCGCCCGGGACATCGCCATGCAGACCGGCGCCACCATCACCATCACCGAGGACCCGGCCGAGGGCGTGGCCGGCGTCGACTTCATCCACACCGACGTGTGGGTCTCGATGGGCGAGTCCCGCGACGTCTGGAATGAGCGCGTCACGATGCTGCGTGACTACCAGGTCAACGCTGCGCTGATGGAGCTATGCCGCAACCCCGACGTGCGCTTCATGCACTGCCTGCCGGCCTTCCACGATGCCGGCACCACCGTCGGCGGCGAGGTCATGGCTGCCACCGGCATGCCCGACGGCCTGGAAGTCAGCCACGAGGTCTTCGAGTCGCCGGCCAGCGTCGTCTTCGACCAGGCCGAGAACCGCATGCACACCATCAAGGCGGTGATGGTGGCCACCCTCGGCTCGTAGGACCCGGGCCTCCGCGGCACAGCTTCGGCCCCCCCGCGGGGCACAGCTCCGGCGCCCCGCGGGGCACAGCTCCGGCGCCTCCGCGGCACAGGCCCCTGGCCCTTGGGCGCGGCTAGAATTCGGCGATGCCAAGATTGCCTACCGCCGCCGACCTCGCCTCGTTACGCGTTCCCACCGAGGTGCGCCTGTCGCCTGACGGGCGCTTCGCTTGCTTCGTGGTCAAGGCCTCCGCGCCCGACCAGACCGGCTACCGGACGGCCCTCTGGCTCGTGCCCACCGATGCATCCCAGTCGGCTCGCCAGCTGACCCTGGGCGCCAGCCACGATGCCGCCCCGCGTTGGAGCCCGGATGGCCGCTGGCTGGCCTTCCTCTCCGATCGCGCAGCCATCCTGCGCAAGGGCGGCGCGCCACGTGATGCCGAGGACCAGAAGCGCGGCGCGGCGTCACCGACCGGCCTCAAGGATGTCGCCGGGCGCGATATCCCGCAGGGCGACGTGCAGGTCTGGCTGCTGCCGCTGGCGGGCGGCGAGGCGCGGCAGCTGACGGACCTGCCCCACGATGTGGGCACCCTCGAGTGGAGCCCCGACAGCAGCCGCCTGTGCCTCGTCTCGGGCGCCACGACCACCAAGCTGCCCACGTCCAGGCAGGAAGCCGGGGAGCCGCCCAGGCGCGACGTCCGGCTCATCGACGAGCTGGCCTACCAGCTCAACGGAGCCGGCTTCGTCTACGAGCACCCGCCCAAGCTATGGCTGGTGGAAGTAGCCAGCGGCAAGGCCCGGCGGCTGACATCCGGTCGCAGCAGCGACGAGCAGCCGGCCTGGAGCCCGGACGGCAAGCGTATCGCCTACGTCACCAACCGCGGTACCGATCCCGACCTTGCCTGGCGCTCGGACCTCACCATCATCGATGCCGACGGCGGCAGACCCGTGCGTGTCAGCGCCGGGCAGCAGCGTCTCTTCCAGCATCCGGCCTGGAGCCCGGACGGCGAGCGTATCGCCGTGCTCGGCCATCGCCTGGAATCCGGCAACCCTACGCGCGACGACATCCACGTCTTCCCGGCCCGTGCCGACCAGGCCGGGGCCAACCTGACCGGCCACACCGACCTGTTCGTGGGTGCCGCCATGAACAGCGACCTCTACAGCGCCGGCCAGACCGGGCCGCTGTGGGCGCCCGACGGAGCGTCGATCATCTTCAACGCGCCCGTGGAGGGCTCATACGAGCTCTGGCGCGTGCGCCTCGAGGATGACCGTGTCGAGCGACTCACCAGTGGCCGGCACATGCTGGTGTCACCGTCGATCGCCGCCTCGGACAAGGGCTTGACCGTGGCCGCCATCGTGGCCACTGCCACGGCGCCCCCGGACGTGTTCGGCTTCGAGGTCGCGCCGCTGGGCAACGCGACCGCCAAACCCGTGAAGCCCGCCGCCATGCGCCGGCTCACCCATCTCATGGGCGAGACCTGGGCCGGGATCAAGCTGGTCGAACCGCAGGAGCGTTGGTCCAGCCGGGATGGCCGTCGTATCCAGGGCTGGTTCTACGAAGCCCCGGCGAAGCGCGGCAAGCCCGCGCCGCTGGTGGTCGAGATCCACGGTGGCCCCGCGACCCTTTACGGCTTCTCCCTGATGTGGGAGTGGCAGCTGCTGCTTGCCGCCGGCATCAGCGTCTATGCCTGCAACCCGCGCGGTTCTACCGGCTACGGCCAGGAGTTCGCGGTAGCCAACTTCCGCGACTGGGGGGACGGGCCGCAGGCCGACATCGAGGCCGGCCTCGATGCGCTCATCGCCGAGGGCAAGGCCGATCCCGCTCGCATCGGTGTCACGGGCGGCTCCTACGGCGGCTATCTCACCGCCTGGATGATCTCCCATAGCGACCGCTATGCCGCTGCGGCGGCCTGTCGGGGCGTGTACGACATGACGGCTGAGATGCTCAGCGGTGACCTGGGCGGCCCGCTCTTCGGCCACTACGAGCTCGACGCGCAGCCATGGGAGGATCCCGAGCTGTACCGCCGACTCAGCCCTCTGACGTACGCCACCCAGATCCACACCCCGCTGCTCATCCAGCATGCCGAGCAGGACCTGCGCTGCCCCATCACCCAGGCCGAGGAGCTCTTCTCGGTGCTCCGTTCGTTACGCCGGCCGGTGCGCCTCATGCGGACGCCGGGCGAGTCCCACGAGCTGACCCGCAGCGGCGCGCCCTTCCGGCGCATCGAGAACCAGGAGCGCATCCGTGACTGGTTCGTCCACTACCTGGTCGACGGAGCGCGTACGCTACCCGCTACGTAGCGCGGGGTATCTCACATGGGCGACCAGGCTCGCATCGCTGCCGCCATCGACGTCGGCAGCAACAGCGTCCACCTGCTCCTGACAGAGCTGGACGGCGACGTGCCGACCGTGCTGCGGGACGAATCGCTGCTCCTGGGGCTAGGCGCCATGGTGGACATGGAGGGCCGCATCCCGGATGAAGGAGCGAGGGCAGCCATCGACGCCCTGGCCGAGTACGTCGAAGCGGCGGAGCAGGAAGGCGCCGAGTCGATCACATTGCTGGGCACGGAGCCGCTGCGCAGGGCCTCCAACCGCTCGCACTTCTGCGAGGCCGTCGAGGCTGCCACCGGCCTGCCCCTGCTCGTGCTCAGTCACGAGGAGGAGGCCCTTCTCACCACCATCGGTGTGCTCGACGGCGAGCCGGTCGGCGAGCCCATGCTCGTGCTGGACATCGGAGGCGGCTCCTCCGAGCTCGTGTTGCTCGAACCCGGCGCCGACCCGGTCGTCGGCGTCATGCCCATCGGTTCCGCGCGCCTGACCGCCCAGCATGTCGAGGACGATCCGCCCACCGCCGAGGAGGTGGCCGCGCTCCGTACCGAGTCGCATCACCTGCTCTCCGGCATGCCGGCCGGGCGACCCAGGTCCGGCATCATCGTCGGCGGCTCCGGCACCAACCTCATCCGCTTGACCTCCGACGAGGACGACGAGGCAGCCCAGGACCCTGGCTACATCGACCGTGATCGCACCGCACGCGCCATCCAGATCGTGATGGCGCGCCCGTCCCACGAGCTGGTCGACCTGTACGGGCTGCGCAAGCGTCGCGTGGTGCAGATGGCAGCCGGGGCCAGCCTCATCGAGGCTGCGCTCGACTGTTACAACCTCGAACGGCTGGAGGCATCGGATGCCAGCCTGCGGGAGGGTGTCATCCTCGCTCGTGAGGCCGCCGGCGATGCCTGGCGGGAACATCTTACGGCGCTCGTCACCGGGGACTGAGCTTCCGGGAAGAGCGCGCACCGGGGTGTGCGTCGGACGAGCTCGTCGGCGACATGGCCGACACCGTGCCCGCCCAGGCGTCACCCGCGACCTTCCCACCGCAGGACCCACCAGGCGATGCCCCCGGTGACTCACCCGGCAGCCGGCTTGGTCATCTATGCCTGCAGCGCCTGGATCGACCGGGCCACAGGTCAGGCTATGCCACCCTGGCTTGAGCTGGCAGCCGGCGGGCGCAGCCGATGCCCCCGGGGCCTCAGTTGTCGGTCGCCCGTGTCAGGTGAGTCACTCAAAGCATGGATCGGGGCCGCAGCCGGGGGCCTGGACCGGCGTGCCGGCCTCTCGGAGTCTCATCTCGGGCGAAGACGTGGCCCAAGTCGGGCGAAGACGTGGCCCCAGTCGGGCGAAGACGTGGCCCCAGTCGGGCGAAGAAGAGGCCCCAGTCGGGCGAAGAAGAGGCCCCAGTCGGGCGAAGAAGAGGCCCCAGCCTCTCGCGGCGCGACGACCGCGGCCCTGCTGGCGGTCTGCTCCCTGTGGGCTGGAAGCATCGCGTGCTGGCAATCGCGAGACGCTGCTGGTCGCATGCCGGCTATCGCGATACCCTGCTGTTGACGCATGCTGGGGAGGGCAGGCATGGGATACCACGTCGGCATCATCGGTGGCGGGTTCGTCGGGCGCGTCCACCTGGAGGCGATGCTCGCGCACGGGGCGGTGAGCAACGTCTCCCTGGCCGAACCCGACGAAGGGTCGCGCACGCAGCTGGCCAGCGAGCTGCCGCTGGGGCGTGCCGAGGCGGACTACCGGGCACTCCTTGACGATCCCTCCATCGACGTCGTGGATGTCTGCCTGCCGCACGACCTGCATCACCCGGTGGTGCTGGAGGCCTTCGCTGCTGGCAAGCACGTCATCGCCGACAAGCCAATCAGCAACACGCTGTCAGAGGCTGACGAGATGATCGCTGCGGCCGAAGCCGCCGGCCGTCGCTTCTTCGTGGCGTTGAACCAGCGCTTCCTGCCGGTTCATCAGCGCGTCAAGCAGCTGCTGGATGACGGCACCATCGGTCGCGAGTTCATGGCCACGCTGACGGTCATCGGCAACGAGCTCGCGCGCATGTCCGACCCTGCCGGCTGGAAAGGCACCTGGGACCGCGCGGGCGGCGGCGTCCTGGCCGACAGCGGCACCCATGTCGTCGACCTGGCCCACGACTGGTTCGGACCGCCGACGGCCGTCAGCTGCCGACTCGCTCGCCATGTCGTCAAGACCCCCAACAAGGCGGACGACACCGGCGTGGTGACCCTCGAATACCCGGACCTGACGGTGACGTTGCTGCTGACCTACGGTGCGGCCGGCCAGGGCTGGAGCGAGACGCGCCAGGTGTGGAGCGAGACCGGCTCCGTGCACGTGCGCCTGGAGGACACGAACCCCATCGCGGTCTGGAGGGACGGGCGCCTGCTCCTCCAGGAGGTCACCCACGAAGCGGACTGGTGGGGGTGGTCGGTGAAGCTCGGTCTGGCGCATGCGCTCGACCGGTTCGCTGACGACCGACCCTTCGCGGTGGACCCATCCGATGCCCGTGAGGCGCTGCGGACGATCCGGGCGGCCTACCAGTCGGCCGAGCTGGGCCAGCGCGTGCTCTTGGCTGAGTACGGGGTGGTGGCCGCCGACACGGCCGAGGGTGCCGTCCGATGACCCGACGCTACGGCTTCCTGGCCGCGCTGGACTTCGCCGACCGCCCCGCCGGCGAGGTGGCCGATGCGCTCGCCGGCCTGGGCTACCAGGCGGTGTCCTGGCCCTTCGCGCGCATCGACCCCGGCACGCGGACCGATGGCGATCGACGCCGCCTGCTGGCCGACACTCGAGCAGCAGGCCTGGCCGTGAGCGAATGGATCGTGCAGCTCGACTTCGTCCACCCGGATGTCGACGTGCGCCGGTCCCGCATCGACCTCGCTGCGGCCGCCATCCGGGCCGTGGCCGAGCTGGACATGAGCTCCCAGCCGATCCCGACACCGGTCAACCTCTTCACCGGTCCGGCCCCCTGGGATCCGGCGGCGCCACGCCTTGGGCGCGACCTCGGCGAGGGCGAGGCCTGGGACATGGTCCGCACGGCCTTCGACGTGCTCGTACCGCTGGCCCAGGACGGCGGCGTGCTGCTGGCGGTCGAGGGCGTGTTCGGCCACCTCGTGCACGACTACTACACCACGCTCGAGCTGCTGCGCCACTACGACTCGCCCGCGCTGGGCATCAACCTGGACCCCTCCCATGGCGTGCTCGTGGGCAACGACCCGCCCTGGGTCGTGCGGCAGCTGGGATCGCGTATCCGCCACTTCCACCTGAAGGACGCCGTCGGTCGGCCGGGGATGTTCGGGGAGACCTTCGTCTTCCCGCTCCTGGGGGAGGGGGTGGTGCCCTGGGCCGACTTCTTCGCCGCCATCGACGACATCGGTTACGAGGGCTACCTCACCGTCGAGTTCGAGTCGTGGGACTACTACCGCCAGGTGCTGGGGTCCGACCCGGTCGAAGCGGCCCGGCTGTCCCTCGAGATCCTCGGCCGGCTCGACGGCTGAGCAACCCGCCGCCCGTTCATGGGCGGTCGGCTGCAGCCAGCATCGAAACCTGTCCGTAACGCTTCGTGCGGGTCTCACTGATTCGTGCGCGACGGCCAGGATGCTTGACTCTGTCGGCCACGAAGGGAGGACCGACATGGGACATGTGCCTGATGCCCATCGCAGCCCGAAGGCACCTCGAGATCGAACCTGGGACTGGGGGGAGGACGTATCCGGGAACCTGGACGAGCTTCTCGGCCATGGCGGCTGGCATGCCCTGGCCCTGGCACACGCGTGGTACGACCCCGCTGAAGACCCCGCTCACGATCCGCCCCAGGAGAAAGGGGCCTACAAGCTGCCACACCATGAGGTCATCGATGGGCGCCTGCGAGTCGTCTGGCGCGGCGTCGTGGCCGCGATGACCGTCATCAATGGAGCCCGCGGCGGGGTCGACCTGCCGGCCGGGGACCGCCGCGCCGTCTATGAGCACCTCGCTGCCCACTACCGGCAGTTCCGCGAGGAGCCGCCCGAGCTGGCGGGAGACGGATGACCGCGAGCGCGAAGTGCGTGGAGCTGACACCCGACCGCAAGGCTCCGCCGTTCTTCGTCTATCGCACCAGAGAGCCGGCGCGACGCACAGTGCGGGCGTGAGATACCTCCGCAGGCCGGCTGTCTGGCGCCTTGGCGCCATCGTCCTGGCCGCCGGATCCGGGTCCCGATTCTCGAGCCGGCCAGGCGAGAAGCTGCTGGCACCGCTCGAGGGTGACACCATCCTCGGGCATGTCCTGCGCGCGCTGCGCGATTTCCAGCCCGCCGTCACCGTCGTGGTCCTCGGCCACGGCGCGGACCGCATCGTCGAGTCGATCGACTGGGAGGACGAGTCCATCGTCCGCAACCAGCGCCCTGACCGTGGCGTGGCTACGTCGCTGCAGCTGGGGATCGACGCTATCTCCTCTCTTGACAGCGGACTCGATGGCGCGTTCGTGGTGCTGGGCGATCAGCCACGACTGCGGGCTTCCACGCTGCTGGCGCTGGCCACGGCGGCCGACCGGTCCGAAGCCGGCGCTCAGCCCATCGTGGTGCCGCGCTACTCGGACGACCCGGGTCCGCGGAACCCGGTGCTGCTGCTGCGGCCGGGCTGGGAGCTGGCGCGCGAGATGGAGGGGGACCACGGGCTCGCGCCGCTCATCGCACTGCGTCCCGACCTGGTGCTGGACGTCGCGGTCCCGGGGGAGATGCCGGACATCGACCGACCCGAGGACCTCGAGCGGATCAGGCGTTCACCCGAGCAAGCCGAAGAGCGCTAGAAGGTGCGCAAGTCCGTGCGGCGGGTGGCGATGACGCGCGCCACCGGCAGCACGCGTTCCTCGAAACCGTGACGGTGTCGCACAAGGCGCACGCTTGCGCGGTCGACACGGAAGCCGGCCAGGTGACGCTCAAGCTCGTCGATCGAGACGAGGTACTTCTCGGCCATCCAGCCCTCGCGACGCAGCGAGATGTCGAACTCGGTCAGCAGGATGGTGCCGCCCGGGGCCACGGCCGCGGCAGCCATGTCGAGCATGCGGCTGCGACCCATGCCTCGCGCCGGCAGCGCGAAGGTGCAGAAGACGAGGTCGTAGCGGGAGACCGGCCGCCACTCGCCGATGTCGGCGACCTCGAAGACGATGGTGCGGTCGACTCCCGAGGCAGTCGCCATGGCGCGCGCGTCGTCGATGGCGATGGCTGAGGTGTCCACGGCGGTCACGATCCAGCCGCGCTGGGCGAGCCAGATGCTGTTCTGGCCCTCGCCGCATCCGAGGTCCAGCGCCTTGCCCGGCTGCATGTCGGCGGCGACCTCGACCAGGCCCTCGTTGACCGCCGGCCGTGGGCGCTCGGGCACCGCCACGGCAGCCCACTCGGGAGCG
Source organism: Anaerolineae bacterium (assembly GCA_035464455.1). Classification (GTDB taxonomy): domain Bacteria; phylum Chloroflexota; class Limnocylindria; order Limnocylindrales; family CSP1-4; genus JAFMJV01. The sequence continues at coordinate 10,553 of DATHSE010000134.1, forward strand.
GGTGCAGTCGCGGAGGTGACCCAGTCCGAAGCATGCACGGGCACGTGCACAGGCTCACTGGCCATCAGGCGATAGATGCTCCTCGTGACGTGGCGCGTCGGCGCGCACGACACGCGCTCTCGGCCACACGCGAAGCATACGTGACGGCATCCCGCATACGGTTGACCGAACGCACCACCCCGTCATGGGCCGCCGGCACGACCCCTGCGATCTCGCCGTGATGTTGGTGCCGACTGGCACGCCGCGAGGACGCTCCTGCCCGCTATCGTTGGCGGCATGCAAGTACTCCGCCTGCACGGCGCCAACGACGTTCGTATCCACCACGAGCCCGAGCCGGTGGTCGCGCCCGGCGAAGAGCTCGTTCGCATCACCGCCGTGGGCCTCTGTGGCTCCGACCTCCACTGGTATGAAGACGGCGGCATCGGGGAATCCGTCGTGGACGAGCCACTGGTGCTCGGCCACGAGATGGGCGGCGTGATCATGAGGGGTCCCCGCGAGGGCGAGCGCGTCGTCGTCGAGCCGGCCAACCCCTGCGGCCGGTGCGAGGTCTGTCGCGCCGGCAACGCCAACCTCTGCCCCGACGTCAGGTTCTGCGGCCACGCCCCCATCGATGGTGGCCTGCGCGAGCTGATGAGCTGGCCGCAGCGCCTGCTGCTACCCGCACCGGACAGCGTGGTGGGCGATGACATCGCGCTGCTGGAGCCGCTCGGGATCGCTCTGCACGGCATAGACCTGGGCCACTTCAAGGCCGGCATGAGCGCCGGGGTCTTCGGTGCCGGGCCCATCGGACTCTTCATCATCAGGGCCCTGAAGGCCATGGGTGCCAGTCGCATCATCGCCACCGACGCCAAGCGTCACCGCGTGGACGCGGCCCTGGCATCGGGCGCTGACGAGGCGTACCTCACCACGGTGACGGGCCAGCCCGAGGGTATCGACGACGTGGCCAAGGTCGACGTCGGGTTCGAGGTTGCCGGCGAGGACGCCGCGCTGGTGTCGGCCCTCATCACCGTGAAGCTGGGCGGTCGCGTGGTCGTGGTGGGCATCCCGCCGACGAACAGCCACTCGTTCCCGGCCAAGCTGGCTCGCGGCAAGGGCCTCACCATCGCCTGGTCACGACGCATGAAGGCCATCCACATGCTGCGCGCCATCGAGATGGTCGATCACGGCATCGTCCCGCTGGACGGCATGATCACCGCTACCTACCCGCTGAGCGAGGCAGCCAAGGCGTTCGACGACCTGGTCGCGCGGAACGGCCTGAAGACCATCGTCAAGCCGAGCGCCTGAGCGATCGGACCCAACGAGCAACCGCCCGACACCTCCTCGGTGACGGGCGGCCTCTCCCTTGCTCGGCCGGCGCTGCCGGCGGTCTAGTCGTCCGAGGGTTCGGTGTGGATGCCCCGCTTCAGGAGGCCGCCGTCATGGCTGCTCCCCAGCTCGACGGTGATGCCGTCGCCGGCCTGCTGCGTGGCGCCGCCGGCTCGCTGGCGCACCCAGGGCGAGGTGGCCGCAGCCGCGGTCGAGGTGGGCATCGCGGGAACGACGGGGGCAGGCACCGGCACAGGCTGCGACCGAACCGGGGCGGGTCTGGCGACTGGGACCGCGACCGGCGGACGGTTGGGTTGCACTGGCACGGACACGCGTGGACGCGGCGCGACAACCATGCGAGCACACATGCCACACATGGGATGCTCGCCGGGGGTGGGCAGCCCCAGACGGGAGCGACGCCGTGTTCGAGGGCCCGACTGCGGGGGCCGGAACCCGCAGATGGCGACGTTGTCGTTGCCCTCGAGGTAGGCGTGCTGGGTGATGCCGCGGTGATACCCGGGGTCATCCAGCTCGTCGAAGCCGTTGCGGATGACGATGCCCCAGACGATCTCATCGGCCGGAAAGGTCCTGCCGGTGGGCGGGCGCATCGTCGCGGCGATGGGTGGCGGCGCACTCGGCTGCTCGGGCTCGGGCATGACGTTCCGGGAGAAGAAGTTGAGTCGCATCCGATTGCTGATGGTAGCGAAAGTTGCGCTCATGCCTCGTTTCGCGGGCCTCGCTGCGGGTGCCGGCAGGAGAGGGGCGGCCGGCCTCGGGGGATACGGGACGGACGTACGGGGTGGGGGAGAGATGGCAACGTTCATACCCGTACTATCGGTCCATCGCTCCGTTGAGGGTACCGCCCCAGACCACAACGCACCACCCCGTACCTTCGAGCTGTAGGCGTCGCGGCACCAGTACTGTCGGCCGCCGAGCCGGCTACGAGGTGACGGCTGCGATGGCGCGGCAGACGGGCTCCAGGTTGGCCTCTGTCAGGCCGGCGACGTTGACGCGGCCCTTGCCCACGACGTAGATGCCGAACTCATCTCGGAGTCGGGCCACGCGCTCCTCACCCAGCGGCAGCAGCGAGAACATGCCGCGCTGACGCAGCAGGGCGTCATGGTTGCCGGGTGCGCCAGCCGCCCGCAGCCCAGACACGAACCTGGCGCGATTGCCGTTGATGCGATCGCGCATCATGCCGACCTCGTCGACCCAGCGGCCGCGGAGGACTTCGTCCGCCAGCACCGTGGCCACGATCTCGCCGCCATGCGCCGGCGGGTTGGAGTAGTTGGCCCGGATCACGGCCTTGGCATGAGACAGCAGGGTGGCAGTCTCGTCGGCATCGGCTCCGACGATGCTCAGCGCGCCCACGCGCTCATCGTAGAGGGCGAAGTTCTTGCTGAAGCTGCTGGCGACCAGCATGGTGCGCTCGCGGGCGAGCAGCGCGAGCAACCCTCGCGCGTCCTCGCTCAGCCCGTCGGCGAAGCCCTGGTAGGCGAAGTCGAGCAGCGGCAGCGCACCAGCTTCGGCCAGCGTGTCAGCGATGCGTCCCCATTGCCCGACGCTGGGATCGAT